>JAOUPW010000011.1 GCA_029879665.1 Rhodospirillales bacterium
TGTCGGCGACATCGGCCCCGATACCGACTGGAGCGTCGCCCTCGCAGGGGCCGATGCCGTGGTGCATTTGGCCGCCCGGGTTCACGTCATGCGCGAACGCGGGTCCGCGTCCGATACCCTTCACCAGCGCATCAATGTGGACGGCACCCGCCGCCTGGCGGAAGCTGCGGTGTCCGCCGGCGTCAAGCGGTTCGTTTTCCTGAGTACCGTCAAGGTCAACGGAGAAAAAACCTGTGCCGTTCCCTTCACCGAGCGTGATCTGCCGGCCCCCCAAGGATCTTACGGAAAATCAAAATGGCAGGCGGAACAAATCCTTACCGATCTCGCCGCACGTACCGGGCTCGAGGTGGTGATCCTCCGCTCGCCCCTGGTCTACGGGGAAGGCGTAAAGGGTAATTTTCTCAGCCTGCTGCGGCTTGCTGTGGTCGGATTGCCGCTGCCGCTAGGCCACATCGACAACCGGCGCAGCATAATTTACCTTGGCAACCTGCTGGATATCATTATCCAATGCCTGACCCGGCGGGAAGCGGCGGGGCAAACGTACCTGGTCAGGGACGGCGAGGATGTTTCCACCTCCGGCCTGATCGACCACCTTGGCCATGCCCTTGGTCGCAAGGTCATGCTGGTGCCGGCGCCGCCCTTTCTTCTCCGTCTGCTGGGACTGATAACCGGCCGGCCGGCTGCCGCCCAGCGGCTACTTGACTCGCTGGTGGTGGATGACGGAAAAATCCGCCGCGAACTGGGCTGGACCCCGCCCTATACCCTGGCGCGCGGCCTGAAAAATACGGCGGAATGGTATCTCAGAACCCGTCGCCACTGAATGAGAAACAAGGCATTATATTAAGAGATGCTAAGCAGAATTCCCGCGCGCGGTTATATCGCCTTTATCCATGATATCTTCATGGCCGGGGCTTCGTTCCTGTTGTCGCTGTACCTGCGGTTCGGAGAGGATTTCTCTTATTATACGGATCAGCTTCTGATCCAGGGAACGATTGCCTTTTCCCTCATCGCCGCCGGCGTCTTCTGGTTTATGGGACTTTACCGCGGCGTCTGGCGCTATGCCTCCATGAACGATTTGATCGCGATCACCCGGGCCGTCAGCATTGTCATCCTGATATTTCTGGCGACGATGTTCCTGTGGATCCGTCTGGAAAGCCTGCCCCGATCCATTCCATTCATCAACTGGTTCGTGCTGATGGCGTTGTTGGGCGGGCCCCGTTTTCTTTACCGGTTGTTCAAGGACCGGCGCATTGATTTCCACCTGGAACCGAACGCCCTCCGGCGCGTGCCCGTTCTTCTCGTCGGCGCCGGTGACAGCGCCGAACTGTTCATCCGCTCGCTGACCCGTTCAGCGGACGCCAATTACCGGGTTGTCGGCATTCTTTCGGAAACGGAGGGCCGGGTCGGGCGCCGCATTCACGGAGTCGGCGTTCTGGGCGTTGTATCCGAACTGAATGACGTGGTCCACCGGCTGGACCGCGAAGGCAACCGGCCGCAACGCTTGATTCTGACCAAGGATGATATGGACGGCGCGCTGGTCCGCAGCCTGCTGGACATCTCCGAGCAACTGGGCATGACCATATCCCGGCTGCCGCAGCTGACGGATTTCAAAAGCGGTCTCGTCGACAATAAGGTGGAAGTCCGCCCCATCGCCCTTGAAGACCTTCTCGGCCGTCCGCAAACTCCCCTCGACCGGGATTCCATGCGGGCCCTGATCGAAAACAAGCGTGTCCTGATTACCGGCGCCGGTGGCAGCATCGGCGGCGAACTGGTGCGCCAGATCGCCGGGTTGCGGCCGGCTTCCCTGGTTCTGGTGGATAATTCGGAGTTCAATCTTTACGCCATCGATATGGAACTTGGGAATCTGGCACCTGATCTAGCGCGTCGCGCCCTGATCGCTGATGTCCGCGACCCGGACCGCATTGGGCGCCTGTTCAGAGACGTCCGGCCCGATCTCGTCTTTCATGCCGCGGCTTTGAAACATGTGCCGCTTGTCGAGGAAAACGTGATCGAAGGCCTGATGACCAACGCCGTCGGTTCGGCCAACGTCGCCGATGCCTGCGTCAGCGCCGGCGTCGGGATCATGGTACTGATCTCCACCGACAAGGCCGTCAACCCGACCAGCGTCATGGGGGCGTCGAAACGGGTGGCGGAAAGTTATTGCCAGGCGCTGGACCGGAAGCATGCCGTCAAAGATTCCACCCGCTTTGTTGCCGTCCGCTTCGGCAACGTGCTCGGCTCAACCGGATCGGTGGTGCCTTTGTTCCAGAAGCAGTTGGCCGCCGGCGGCCCGCTAACCGTGACCCACCCGGACATGAAGCGTTACTTCATGACCGTCCGCGAAGCCGTCGAATTGGTGCTTGAGGCTTCCGCCCTGGGCAGCGGCGGCAAACACCCGGACGGCAATATTTTCGTCCTCGACATGGGCGAACCGGTGCGCATTTTCGATCTCGCCAACCAGGTCATCCGTCTCGCCGGGCTGGTCCCGGGCAAGGATATCAAGGTCGAGTTTATCGGCCTTAGGCCCGGAGAGAAGCTGTTCGAGGAAGTGTTCCACGACGGTGAAGCACTGGTGGCAACGGAGTATTCCGGCATTCTGCTGGCGGCCCCCAGGGCTGCGGATCTTAAGGAAATTACCCGCGCCATATCCGACCTGAAAGCCGCCTGCGAAGCCGACGACCAGGACCGGGCCCTTCAAATCGTTCGCACCCTGGTGCCCGAATACCGCGTTTCTGGCGACAAACGCGAGCTCGCCGCTGGATAATCCCTGTTGTTTCGGCGGCTAAGTCTGGTATACCCCCATATGTAATCAGCCTGAAATGACTGAAGAGCCTTTCCCAATGTCGCAAAAAATTCATCGCGCCTTAATTTCCGTTTCCAACAAGACCGGCCTGGCCGAACTTGGCCGTTTCCTGGTTGAGAACGATGTTGAAATCCTGTCCACCGGCGGTTCCGCCAAGGCCCTTCGCGACGCCGGCGTTTCTGTGGTGGACGTTTCTGATTTTACAGGCTTTCCTGAAATTATGGACGGCCGCGTCAAGACCCTGCAGCCGGCCATTCACGGCGGCCTTCTGGCCGTGCGCGACAACGACGAACACCTGGCCGCCATGCGCACCCACAACATCGAGCCCATCGACCTGCTGGTGGTGAACCTGTATCCCTTCGAGGAAACCGTGGCCGGGGGTGCGGATTTCGAGGAGTGCGTTGAAAATATCGACATCGGCGGCCCGGCCCTGATCCGGGCTGCGGCCAAGAACCATGCCTACGTTACGGTGATTGTGGAGCCCGAGGACTATGACCGGCTGATGGGCGAAATGACCGCGGGCAAGGGCGCCACGACCACGGAGTTCCGCAAGGAAATGGCGGCCAAGGCCTATGGCCGTACCGGCGCCTATGACGCCGCCATCAGCGGCTGGTTCGAGGGCCGGCTGGATCAGCATTTCCCCTCCCGCGCGGTTTTCGCGGGAAAGCTCTACCAGACCATGCGCTACGGTGAAAACCCGCATCAGGCAGCGGCCTTCTACACCAACGGCGAGGCCCGGCCCGGCGTCGCCACCGCCCGGCAATTGCAAGGCAAGGACCTCAGCTACAACAACCTCAACGATACCGACGCCGCCTTCGAGCTGGTTGCCGAATTCGAGGACACCGCCTGTGCCATCATCAAACATGCCAACCCCTGTGGCGTCGCCGTCGCCGGTTCTTTAAAAGAGGCCTACCTCAAGGCGCTGGCATGTGATTCGGAAAGCGCCTTTGGCGGCATCATCGCGCTCAACCGCACCCTGGACGGCGAGACGGCGGAAGAGATCGTCAAGATTTTTACCGAGGTCATCATCGCCCCCGACATTGACGCCGCGGCAAAAGAAATTCTCGCCACCAAGAAAAACCTTCGCGTGCTCACCACCGGCGGCATGCCCGACCCCACCGCCGCCGGCACGACCGTCAAGACGCTGGCCGGCGGCTTTCTGTTGCAGGGACGGGACAATGCGGTTTTCGGCGAGGAGCTCAAGGTTGTTACCCAACGCCAGCCGACGGACCAGGAGATGGCCGACCTCAAATTCGCCTTCACCATCTGCAAGCACGTTAAATCCAACGCCATCGTCTATGCCAAGAACGGCGCCACCGTCGGGGTCGGCGCCGGCCAGATGAGCCGGGTTAATTCATCGCGCATCGCCGCCTGGAAAGCGGAAGATGCGGCGAAAGCGGCGGGCGACGACAAAAGCTGGGCGATCGGGTCGGTGGTCGCATCGGACGCCTTCTTTCCCTTTGCCGACGGCCTGTTGGCGGCGGCCGAAGCCGGCGCCACGGCGGTGATCCAGCCGGGCGGCAGCATGCGCGACGCGGAAGTGATCGCGGCGGCGGATGAAAAGGGGCTCGCCATGGTGATGACCGGAATGCGTCACTTCCGTCACTGACCACAATTTAAATTATATCTGCGGAACAATCAGCGGGGCCTTCGGGCCCCTTTTTTATTTCAACTTCTTACGTCGGGCACGCCGCGCAGGAGCAAGATGCCGGCGATTAAAAAAACCAGGATAACGGCCATGCCGGCGCGTTGGCTTTCAAAGATACCGGTGATCAAGCCCAGCAGGGCCGGGCCGAGAAACGCCGTCGCCTTACCGGAAAGCGCATAAAGCCCGAACATTTCCGTGTGCAGACCATCGGGCGCCATGTGCGCCATCATGGATCTGCTGGCCGCCTGCGCCGGCCCGACAAACAAGCCCAACGGCAGTCCGAACACCCAGAACAATGTTTTCGTCGGCACCATCAACACCGCCGCGCCCAGCACCGTAAGACAGCCGAGCGCAATCAGGATGGTCCGCTTGGGACCGATCCAGTCGTCGACCCAGGCGAAAGCGGCAGCGCCGAAGCCGGCAGTCACGTTCATGCCGATGCCAAACAGAATCAGTTCTTCGAAGTCCATGCCGAACGTGCCGGCGGCATAAATGCCGCCGAAGGTAAACAGCGTGGTCAAACCGTCGGTGTAGATCATGCGCGCCAGCAAAAAGCGTGCGATGGAAGCGTACTGGTGAATTTGGGCGAAGGTTCCCCGGAGCGTGTTCAACCCACGGCGCACCGAGTCCATGAACGATATTCCCGACGCCGGAACGTCGGGAGTGAACAGAAAAAAGGGCAACGAAAAGACGGCGAACCAGACCGCGACCAGCGGCCCGATGGCGCGGATGTTTTCCGAGTTCGCCTTGCTCAATCCAAACCAGGGCGTTTCCGTTTGCACCAAGGCAATTAGCGTCAGCACCAGACAGGCAAGGCCGCCCACATACCCCAGCCCCCAACCCAGGCCGGAAACCCGGCCCATATGGTGGCGCCCGGCCAGATCGGGCAGCATGGAATTATAAAAAACCATGCCCATTTCAAATGAAAAGTTGGCAAGGGCGACAACAATCAGCGTCCAGATCACATGGGACGGGTCGGGTTCGGCGAACCACAACATCCCGGTGGCAACGACGCAACACGCGGTAAAGGCGAACACCCAGGGCTTGCGCCGGCCGGCATGATCAGCGATGGCGCCCAGCACCGGACCGGCGAAAGCCACCGCCAGCGCTGAGGCACTGAGCGCATAGCCCCAGGCCTCGGTTCCCGACACCGGGTCGGCGGCGATGGCCTTTTCAAAATAAGCGGCAAAGACGAAAGTGGTGATGACGGTGGGAAAGGCGGAATTGGCCCAGTCATAAAAGGCCCAGGCCGCCAGCGCCGAAAGCCGGGCGCCACCCTTGGGAATAAGGTTGTTTTCAAGCATTATTACGATATCGTTACGAACTTGCCGGCGGATCCGCCAGAGCCCGAAGCTGGCGGCTGGCGACCGCGATCATGGACAGATCATCGATTTCAGTCCCCCACAGCTCTGACAACAAGCCTTCCGTCCGCTCGATCGCCGGGCCGTTCCGTTCCGTCCACAGGGCGATCGCCTTGTCCGGATCGGTTTCCTTGCCGCAGAAATCGAGCACCTGTGCGGCCAGCGCAAGCTGGTGGCCGTTGATCTCTTCGATCTGGGCGGCGAGAGCCAATTGCTGCCAATGGCCGTCGGCTTCCAGCTTTTCGGCGGCGGCGCGTAACCGGCCCAATCGGAACCGGGTGCCGACGGCGAAATACAACCGCGCCAGGTCTTCCACTTTCCGTTTTCGTCCCGAGGCCAGACGGACCACATCGCAACCAGCGCCCAGATTGACAAGGCCGGCAATGCGTAGGCTCAGGTCTTCGGGCACGCCGTCGTTTTTATAAATCTGCGCCCGTTCATGCAGATCATCACGATAATGGGTGGGCAGAAAACTTTCCAATCCGGCGGCCAGCGCGCCTACGCCGTCCCGGAACTCAGCGATATTGGCGCCGATGTCTAGCGGCCGGGAACCGTTGCGCAAAAACCAGATCGTAGCCCGTTCGATCAGGGTGTTTATTTTTATAAGCATGGCCGTCTGGGTCGGCGCCGGCACAAGATTATCCAGACTCTCAATCGCCGTCCACAGGGGGCGCAGCTGGAAAACTTCACGCGTGATAGTGTAGGCGCGGGCGATATCGCCCGGGCGCATGCCCGTTTTTTCCATCATCTGATTGACGAAGGTTCCGCCGACGCGGTTGATCAGGCTGTTGGTGACACGGGTGGCGATGATTTCACTGCGCAGGCGGTGACTGGCAATTTCTTTCTTATAATCTTTCTGCAGGGGAGTGGGAAAATAGCGAATCAAATCTTCGTTCAGGAACTTATCTTCGGAAATCGTGGAATGGATAAGTTCATCATAGAGCCAGATCTTGGCATAAGACATCAGGACCGCCATCTCCGGACTGGACAGCGTCAGTTTCGCTTTTGCGCGTTCTTCCAGGGTTTCGTCGTCGGGCAGGAATTCTACCGCCCGGTTGAGCAGGTCGGCCCGTTCCAGCATCCGCATCAGCCTCACCTGATTGTCCAGATCTTCGTGCCCGTAGGCCTTGAGAAGAGAGATCGCCTGGGTTTGCGAATAGTTGTCCCAAAGCACAAGGTCGGCGACCTCGTCAGTCATCTTTGCCAACAAGCTGTTGCGCTTCTTGACTGTCAGCTTCCCGGCGATTACCGCCTGGTCGAGAAGGATTTTGATGTTGACTTCGTGGTCGGAACAATCGACGCCGGCGGAATTGTCGATGGCATCCATATACAGGCGGCCGCCGCCAAGCGCGAATTCGATGCGGCCCCTTTGCGTCACCCCCAGATTGGCGCCTTCGCCAATAACACGGCAACGCAGATCACTGGCGTTGACGCGGACATCGTCGTTGGTGCGGTCACCCACATCGACGTTGCTTTCGTCCGTTTCCTTAATGTAGGTGCCGATGCCGCCTAACCACATCAAATCGGCATTTGACTGCAGCAGATAGCGGATCAGTTCATTGGGCGTAACTTCATCGCGGATGATGGCGAATCTTTTTTTGATTTGCGGCGTCAGCTTGATGATCTTTGCCGAGCGATCAAAAACACCGCCGCCCTTCGAAATCAGAGCCGGATTGTAATCGTTCCAACCCGAACGGGGCATTTCGAACAGCCGATTGCGTTCAGCCAGGCTTTTTTTCGGATCGGGATCGGGATCAATGAAGATGTGAAGATGATTAAAAGCAGCGATCAGTTTGATATGCGGGGACAGCAGCATGCCGTTGCCGAAGACATCGCCGGACATATCGCCGACGCCGACAACCGTGAAATCATGGGCCTGGATATTAATACCGAAATCGCGGAAATGGCGCTTCACGGATTCCCAGGCACCGCGCGCGGTGATTCCCATTTTCTTATGATCGTAACCGACGCTGCCCCCCGATGCGAAAGCGTCGCCGAGCCAGAAATCGTAGTCCGCGGATATTTCATTGGCGATATCGGAAAACGTTGCCGTTCCCTTGTCGGCGGCGACCACCAGATAAGGATCGTCCTCGTCCCGGCGAACCACGTTTTTCGGCGGCGCCACCTTGCCCAACTTCAGATTATCGGTGATATCCAGCAGTCCGCGGATGAGCGTCTGATAACACGCGATCCCTTCCTTTTGCATCGCTTCGCGGCCACCTTCGGCCGGCGGTTGTTTGACGACGAAGCCGCCCTTGGACCCTACCGGCACGATGACCGCGTTTTTGACCTGTTGCGCCTTGACCAGTCCCAGAATTTCCGTGCGGAAATCTTCCCGCCGGTCGGACCAGCGCAGTCCGCCGCGCGCAACTTTGCCAAAGCGCAGATGAATGCCTTCAACCCTCGGGCTATAGACGAAAATTTCCCGGAACGGCCGGGGCAGGGGCAGACCTTCGATTTCTTTCGAATTCAGCTTGAACGAGATGTAAGTTTTGAAATTTCCGCGTTCATCCTGTTGGAAATAATTGGTCCGGAGCGTATTATCCACCAGATTGATGAACCGCCGCAGAATGCGGTCTTCGTCGGCGCTGGCGACCATATCGAGGCTGCCTTTAAGCGCATTCCGAATAACCTTGGCGCGCTTTTCCGATCCTTTGCTCTTCGCCGGATCGAAGAGAGTCAAAAACAGGTCTACGATCAGCCGGCTTATTTCCGGATTGTTATTGAGCGCCTGTTCCATATAGGTCTGCGAAAAACTGGCCCCGGCCTGGCGCAGGTATTTGCTGTAGGCGCGAAGCACGCAGACTTCCCGGCAGGGGAGCCCGGCGCGGATGACCAGCGCGTTGAAACTGTCGCTTTCGACATCGCCGCGCCAGACCCGCAGAAAAGTTTCATGGAAATTTTCACGGATGGCTGCGGGTTCGATGGCGCTGCCGTCTCCGGTCTGAAGACCGAAATCGTGCATCATCACCAATTCAGCTCCGGTCCCGGCGGGGTGAATGGAAAAGGGAATTTCGTCAATCACCCGAAGGCCCAAATGTTCCAACATCGGCAATATATCCGAAAGATGAATGGGGCGATGGGGATGATAGATCTTGAACCGGACCTGATGGCTCCCTTCCTCCGGGTCGCGGTATAGGGCCATGCTGATTTCACCTTCGGCAAGGGCTTCCTCGACCTTGGCGATATCCGCGGTTGCTTCCTCGGCGCTGAACCGTTCACGGTAACTGGAACGAAAGGCTTCGCGGTACCGCCGGAAATGGCTGAGGCCCGCCTCTTCACCCCGGCTGGCGATCAGGGCTTCGTTGAGGCGGTCGGCCCAGGCGCGCGCCTCTTCCACCAGCTTGGCTTCAAGGACTTTGATCTTGAAGCGGGGAATTTTTCCGGGCGTGGTCTGAACGATGATATGCAGACGTGCCAGGGGCGAATCATCCAGGTGCGAATAATGGGCCGCGACCGTTCCGGCGAAGGTGGTTTCCAGAATCGCCTGCATCCGAAGCCTGAGGTCGGAGGTGTAGCGGTCCCGGGGAACATAGATCAAGCAGGATACGAAACGTTCGAAATCGTCGGTGCGCAGAAACAGCGCAACCCTTTGGCGGTCCTGCAGCTGTAAGATACCGATGCTTGTTTCATAAAGGTAATCTTCCGAGACCTGAAACAGCTCATCGCGGGGAAAGTTTTCCAGGATATGAATGAGCGCCTTGCCATCGTGGCTGTGGGCGGGAAAGCCCGCGCGTTTCACGGTGTTCGATATCCGGCGGCTGAGAAGTGGAATATCGCTGGCGCTTTTGTTGTAGGCCTGCGACGTGAACAGGCCGATGAAAAGGCTGAACCCCGCCAGCTTTCCTTTATCGTCCATGCGCTTGATGCCGATTGCGTCCATGTGAACCCGGCGGTGAACGGTAGATTTTTGATTGGTTTTCGAAACCGACAGCAGTTCGTCTTTTTTCATAAAGGCGCCGACTTCTGGCGGCATGTCGGCAAGGTCTCTGATTTCGTGAAAGACCATCTTATCCGGATTTTGCAAAATGCCGAGACCGGCGCCCGGAACGACGGTCATGGAAATCTTGCCGCCGGTGGATGAATAGGTGTAGTCGCGAAATCCGAGAAAGGTAAACTGATCGTCATGGACCCAGTTCAGAAAGTCTCGAACGTCGGCGGCCTCTTCAACGCTCAGGCCGGTCGGCTTGTTGGCTATGTCGGCAATGATCGCGCGCATCTTGTCACGCATGTTCCGCCAGTCCTCGACCGCGGATCGAACGTCTTCAAGAACGGAGGCGATACTGTTGCGGATTTCATCCAGCCGATTTCCTGAGACCGTTGAAATTTCCATGTGGATGAATGATTCAGCAATCGCTTCGGCATCGTTGCCTTCCGTCAGTTTTTGTAGTTTTCCGGATTTTGAACGGCGAACGTTCAGGATCGGATGAACGACCAGGTGAACGGTCAGTTCATGGCTGATGATTTCAGCGGATACCGAATCAACCAGGAACGGCATGTCATCGTTAACAATTTCGACGACCGTATGATCGCAGCTCCAGCCGTGTTTTTTCTTTTCAGGATTGTAGACCCGGATCACCGCTTCGCCGGCAGGCCGTGTATCGGCGATGGCGCGATGACAGAGGGCGGCGGCGGCAAGTTCGGAGGGAGAGGCGTTGACGATGTCCGGGGGCGGAACATGCCGGTAATAAAGACGGACGTAATTCCCGGCGGCCTTTGCCTTTTCGCCGCTAAAATTTTTTCGGGCCTCGCGGATGGCCTTGTTGATCAAGCTCGATTTCTGGTCGTCCGGCTTACGGGGCATGAGCCCCTCCTTTATGGCTGCCCGGCTTGCGGGTGAGGCCGCGGGCTAATTTCAAGTTTCCAGGCTATTTCATCCGCTTGCATATACATAGATCATATCCCTGGGATTACCATGGATTGGTTGGCGCGGGCTGCAACGGCATGAATAAATCTTTTTCTATTCTTAACCGATCCCGGTAAACTGCCCGTTAACTGCCAAATGGGACGATTAATGGACCTGGGGCCACGGGGGGATACATCGATGTCTGGACAGGAACTCACGGAAAACGAACTTCCGGAGGATACGCTGACGGCGGAAGGCGGATACGGCGCCCGGCGGGTTTTCCGCGAGAACTGGTTGTTTGACCGTCTTCCCCAGGACATCAACGACAGCCTGACCGACATTCAAAAAGAAGCCATCCGCAAGGTTATCGATGATCCGTCCTGGTCGCGGCCGCCGGTCAATATCCGTTTCAGCCTGCCCCTATTTTTCCGCCGTTATTACCTGACTCTGGTCGGCGGCACCGAACAGCGCGGGCCGGACCGCCGTGCCCAGGAACGCCACGAATACCCCCTGCGTTCAGCGGCCAATATTTTCTTTTTTGTCGGCCTCGCGACCCTGTTTTACGTTCTGGTCATCCTGGGCATGGCCGCGTACCGGGCGATAATCGCCGGGTAGGGCCGAACAAGGATCAGAAGGGAAGAAATGGAGCGGGCGATGAGATTCGAACTCACGACTTCAACCTTGGCAAGGTTGCGCTCTACCCCTGAGCTACGCCCGCATCGTGCCGCTTTTCTCACGGCGGGCCGATCATAATCTTTGCCGCCGTCAATGCAAGGGTCCTGTAAGGTCCCCACAGTTTCAGGGGAAGCGGCGCTTTTCAGGTATATGACAGCCTGGGCCGGCCCTGATAGGCTGCCGCGATGACAGCGACCCCGGAAGAACTGCTGGCCCGGCTGGACGCCCTGGGCCTGCATTGCGAAACCCACCGCCACCCGCCGGTCTTTACCGTCGAGGAAAGCAAGGCCCTGCGCGGAGACCTTCCCGGGGGCCACTGCAAGAACCTGTTTCTCAAGGACAAAAAGGGCGCCTTGTGGCTGGTGGTGGCGGCCGAAGAACGCGCCATCGACCTGAAGGACCTTCGGCGTCGGATCGGGGCGGCGGCGCTTTCCTTCGGCAAGCCGGACCTGTTGCGGCAAGTTCTCGGCGTGGAGCCCGGCTCGGTCAGTCCCTTTGCCCTGATCAACGACACCGGCGGGCGGGTCAACGTGGTTCTGGACAAGGAGATGATGGCGGAGCCCCTTCTCAACTATCACCCGCTGGACAACGCCCGGACCACTTCAATCGCCCCCGAAGGCCTGCTTGTCTTCCTCCGGAACACCGGTCATAACCCTAGAATCGTTGAACTTTAGGTGTTTTGGCCTTGCACATTCCCACCGCTGCGGCCATTTATGGGGTAGAATTCGAACCTGACCCCCTGAAGGACCTCCGGAATAAACCATGGAAATCATCGTCAATCCCGATGCCCCCCCCAGCCCCTCCGAAGGCACGCCCTCCGGCGCCGGGCCTGCGTCCGCAAACCTGATCAAGGACAGCGACACGGCCCGTTTTGCTGCCGACGTAATCGAACCCTCCAGGTCGGTGCCGGTGATCGTCGATTTCTGGGCCCCCTGGTGTGGACCCTGCAAACAACTTGGGCCGCTGCTGGAAAGACTGGTCACCCAGGCGGGCGGCCTGGTTCGTCTGGTTAAGATCAATGTGGATGAAAACCAGCCCCTGGCGCAACAGATGCAAATCCAGTCCATTCCCGCTGTCTATGCCTTCAAGGACGGCCATCCGGTGGACGGATTTGTCGGCGCCCAGCCGGAAAGTCAGGTCAAGGCCCTGATTCAGCGCCTGATCGGCGACGCCAAGCCGCCACTCGAACAAGCCCTTGAGCTCGGCGAGGCGGCGCTTGAAGCCGGCGATATCGCCGCCGCCGGCGGCGCCTTCAGTCAGGCTCTCGGCGCCGATCCGGAAAACGCCCGCGCCATCGCCGGTCTTGCCCGGTGCTACATGGCCGCCGGCGACAATGCCAAGGCCAGGGACATGCTGGAAAAACTCCCCCCCAAGATCAAGGCCACGGCCGAAATCACCGCCGTTCTCGCCGCCCTTGATCTTGCCGGCCAGGCCAGCGAAGCCGGCGATGTCGCCGAGTTGAGCGCGCGTCTTGAATCCGATCCTAACGATCATCAGGCCCGGTTCGATTTGTCCGCCGCGCTTTATGCGCAAGGACGGAACGAGGACGCGGTCAATCAATTGCTGGATCTGGTCGGCCGCAACCGCGCCTGGAACGAAGATGCCGCGCGCAAGCAGCTTTTGAAAATATTCGAGGCTCTCGGCCCGTCCGATCCGATAACCGTTTCCGGACGGCAAAAATTATCTACGGTGCTTTTTTCGTGAACGCGACGCCCACTATCCCCGAGGCGGTTTCGCTGCCTGAAATTTTGCCGCTTTTCCCGCTGACCGGGGCGTTGCTGCTGCCCCATGGGCATTTTCCGCTTAATATTTTCGAACCCCGGTATTTGAACATGGTCGCGGATGCC
>JAOUPW010000297.1 GCA_029879665.1 Rhodospirillales bacterium
ACGGTATCCCGAACCATCCGGTATCACTTTTGCGGTTATGCCGGATATTGCGCTGATGTCGGAGGCCAAATCGGTAAGGCTGGTTCCCGCCGCCACAGCCACAGTGCCGATCAATCCGGTATCGTCAGTGAAACGCAGGGTCCCCGCCGAAGTGGTGAAAGTGCCGGCCACTACGTCCGATTCATGGATATCATCAAAAAGGGAATCAACGAAGAAATCGTTCAGGCCGAAGAAATTGGAAAAACCCGAAATCGTTTCATCCACGGTGCCATCGCCATCGGCATCAAACTTTATCTCGGCATCTTCGTGGATGCTGCCGTTTGCGGTCGCGGTTTCATCCCGGAATGAAAGATTCAGCGATGTGTTGTTTAGTTCGATACTGAACTTGTCGTCGGAATTGATCGAGACAGACGCCGAAGCGGCGCCGTTCGCCTGTAACCAGTCCTGTAGGGTTGCGGCCACTTCGTTGATTGACCATGCGCCGTGAGAGGTCTGGGCTCCGGACCCGTATATGGCCGAAGTCATTATCGTATTCAAGGTGGTCGCGGCCTGCTGATCTCCCGTGGTGTTTAACAGAGCAATCGTAACATCGTCGACGGAATTGGTCGGATCCAAGCTGATCGTCTGGGATGCGGATAGAGCGAAATTGCGGCTTCCGGTCATGCTTTGCAGACCGGGATAGGCGGATCCCCGGTTGTGGATCTGATTAAGAGTGTCTCTTAACGCTCCGGCCAATTCATCAAGCTGGCTTTGCAGATTAGTCAGAATGTCATCACGCATGTCGATAAGAGCCTTAAGCGATCCATCTCGAATATCGTTAGTGATGTCAAAATTCGAATTTCCCAGCGTGACCGTTATGTTGGAGAAATCTCCTTCGGCAAATGTCACCGTGGGTCCGGCTGCGCTTGCCGCGTCATGGGAAAGCGTCGCCGCGACATTGTCGACTAAGGTGGTGCCCCCGGTCGTGAAGACGATGATGTCTCCACTGCTGCGGGTGTAATAGCTAACGTCGATGATTTTCGACAAATCATCGATTGCCTTGTCTCTCTGGTCTTGCAGATCGGTAACGTTGTTGCCTACCGCGAGATTGCGTACGATCTTGTCGTTAAGTTCTCCGATGCTGGAAACCAGTTTATCGGCTTCGGTAACGTTATCCGCAATTGCCCTGTCGGCCTGCAGCCGAAGGTCCTGAATGGCGCCGCTCATCTCATCAAGCGTGTAGGATGTTTCTGTCGCCCAGCGGGCGACTTCACTTTGTTCGAGGAATTTTTCCGGCGAAACCGCCAGGGCTTCAAGCGCAATCCCGAATTCTTCCAGAATATGGCTGATTGAACTGTTGTCGGAAATGGTGCCGAAGGTATCTTCCAAAAGGCCAAAATATTGGTCTTTTATTTCAAGTGAGCTCAAAGTGGACAATTCCGTGCGCAGACTTTTCAGCAGGCCTTCATCCACCGAGCGCGAAATACGTCCCAGCTCGACGCCGGCGCCATTGCCGTCGATAACCCTGGATTGAACATTCGCAATTTTCCGGGAATAGCCTTCCGTGCTGACGTTGGAAACGTTATTTGCCGTTACTTCCAGTCCCGCCTGGTTGACCAGGAGGCCACTTTGGGCGGTTCTGAGCGCGAGCGTTAAATTACCGGACATTAAATATTCCTGATGCTACTGGTTCCAAGAACCGTAAGGGTTACAAGGTCTCGTTAATCGATATCGATCCTACGGGCTGGTTTTTTCTAAGGTTCCCATGCGCCATGGCGCCCGTGCCCGAATATGTCTGGGCACCGGAATTAAGGGATTTGACCGCCTCGGCAATCATATCGACAACCCGCCGATTGGCTTCCATGCCGACTCTGAGAAGCAATGTGTTTTCTTCAACAAGCGCATCAACCTTTCCGCAAAGAATACCAAGCCGCTCCAACAGGTCTTTGTCGACCTGGCTTAAATCATCGATGTTTTTATAAACGCCAAGGACGCGGCTTTCGTAGGCGCGGGTGAGGGATTCCTTATCGCTCTTCAGATCCTTTAGTTCTTCCGTCCGCAATGCCGTGAGCGCCGCATTTTCACGCTTGAGCACATCGACCAGCCGTTCATTGATGAAAGCCAGATCTTCAATCCGCTGTTTCATATTCATGACGCTTGACCTTCCTGCATGATAATAATTTGACGCATGACGGAATCCGCAATTCCTACGCCGCCCGCCTTTGCCATCGCCTTGCCGTATTCATCAACCATCAGGGACCGCCACATGTCCTCGGCGGCGCCTCCGCCGAACGGTTCTTCCGCGCCGAGATTGGAAAACATGGGCTGCAAGACCTGGCTAAGAAAAAACGCTTCGAAATCCTGGGCGACACGATGGGCGTCTTGCTGGGTGTTCGGTTTTCCGATGCGGGGCGCTATTTTGTGATTGATGGCGGCCGCTTGAGGATCGATCGAAGAAAGTCCGGTCTCCATTACATCACCTCGATATCGGCCTGCAGTGCGCCCGCCGTTTTAATGGCCTGCAGGATGGTGATCATGTCCCGGGGTCCGATCCCAAGGGCATTCAGCGAATTAACCATCTCCTGAATGCTGACGCCGGAATTCATGATCGCCAGCTTCTTATCACCGTCCTCCTTAACCTGAATATCGGTGCGTGGAACCGTGGTCGTTGTTCCAACCTGTGCAAAGGGACCGGGTTGCGAGACTTGCTCGGTTTCCGTGATACGTATGGTCAAACTTCCCTGCGCAATGGCAACGGTGCTAATACGGACATTCTCGCCCATGACGATGGTGCCGGATTGCTCGTCAATGACCACCCGGGCAAGCTGATCGGGTTCCACGCGCAACTGCTCGATATCCGTTAAAAGATTGACGACGTTGTTCTTGTAATGGTTGGGGATCAGAACGTTAACCGTGGTTAGATCCATGGCGCGGGCGGCTGAAACGCCGAGAAAGGCGTTGATCGCATCGGCGACGCGCCGTGCCGTCGTGAAATCGGGATTGCGGAGGTTCAGCTTGACGTTGTCCAACAGATTAAGCTTGAAGCCGACTTCACGCTCGACGATGGCCCCGCTGGCGATCCGGCCGCTGGTCGGGACGCCTTTGGTCACGGTTTCAGCGGCGCCCCCGGTTGAAAACCCCCCCACCGCCAACTGACCCTGGGATACGGCATAGACTTCGCCGTCGGCGCCAAGCAAGGGGGTTACTAATAATGTTCCACCGAGCAGGCTCGAGGAATTGCCAAGGGCGCTGACGGTGACGTCGATGCGCGAACCCTGACGGGAAAACGGCGGCAGGGAAGCGGTGACCATAACCGCCGCGACGTTTTTGGAATCCAGACCCGAATCGGTCGGTTTGACCCCCAGGCGGTTGAGCATGGATTTGAGGCTTTGTTTCGTGAAGTGGCCGTCTTTAAGGCTGTCTCCGGTTCCGTTCAGGCCGACAACAAGGCCGTATCCGACCAGCATGTTGTCGCGAACACCCTCAATCTCAACGATGTCTTTTACCCGTGAAGTCGCCCCGGCCGTGCTGACGACAAACACGATCAGCAGTAATGCCGCCAAGGCCTTGAGCAGGAATCGGAAAATGGCCGGGGCAAAAGCCGCTGAGGATTGAAAATTTCCCGTGACGATCATTGTTTTTTTACTCTGTCTTGGGGCAATTCCGCAGCTTTGCGGTCATGCCGGGGTTTCCTCCCCAGAGGTGTTGCGAATTCCATGCCAGCGGGCGCACGGGGCTAATTTATTGTATTTGTTAGATTTTATTTTTGTGGAGGATGCTGTTATCGCCCTTCGGGGGGTAAGTTTGCCCCCAGGTGGGAAGAATTTGCCGGGCCTTGCAGGAAAACCATAAAGCCCGGATGCAATGAGAGTGAATCCGCCCTGCATTGGGCG
>JAOUPW010000299.1 GCA_029879665.1 Rhodospirillales bacterium
TTCGTCCATGCCGAGAATGGCGATGATGTCCTGCAGGGATTTATAGGTTTGCAGCACCCGCTGCACTTCGCGGGCGATGGTGTAGTGTTCATCACCGACCACGCGGGGGTCGAGCACGCGGGACGTGGAATCCAGCGGATCGACAGCGGGATAGATGCCGAGCTCGGCGATCTGGCGGCTGAGCACCGTGGTCGCGTCCAGGTGGGCGAACGAGGTCGCCGGCGCCGGATCGGTCAAGTCATCGGCGGGCACGTAAATGGCCTGCACCGACGTAATCGAACCTTTGTTGGTGGACGTAATCCGTTCCTGCAGGGTGCCCATGTCGGTGGCCAACGTCGGCTGGTAGCCCACCGCCGAAGGAATACGTCCCAACAGGGCGGAAACTTCGGAACCGGCCTGGGTGAAGCGGAAAATGTTATCGACAAAGAACAGCACGTCCTGGCCTTCTTCGTCGCGGAAATATTCGGCCAGCGTCAACCCGGTGAGGCCGACCCGGGCGCGGGCTCCCGGCGGTTCGTTCATCTGGCCGTAGACCAGCGCCGCCTTGGAGCCGGGGCCGTCCAGCTGGATAACGCCGGATTCGATCATTTCGTGATACAGGTCGTTGCCTTCGCGGGTCCGTTCGCCGACACCGGCGAATACGGAAAAACCGCCGTGGCCCTTGGCGATGTTGTTGATCAGTTCCATGATCAGCACCGTCTTGCCGACGCCGGCGCCGCCGAAGAGGCCGATCTTGCCGCCCTTGGCGTACGGTGCCAACAGGTCAACAACCTTGATGCCGGTGACCAGAATTTCCGTTTCCGTGGATTGATCGGCGAATGCCGGGGCCTCCTTGTGAATTTGCGACTTCATCTTGGTCACCACCGGGCCCCGTTCGTCCACCGGCTCGCCGATAACGTTGATGATCCGGCCCAGGGTTTCAGGCCCCACCGGAACCATGATCGGTTCGCCCGTATCCACCGCTTCCTGGCCGCGCACCAGTCCGTCGGTGGTGTCCATGGCGATGGTCCGCACCGACGATTCGCCCAAATGCTGCGCCACCTCAAGAACCAGAGTCTTGCCTTGATGCTCGACATGCAGGGCATTCATGATATTCGGCAGATCCTTTTCGAAGCGCACATCGACCACGGCGCCCATAACCTGGGTAATGGCGCCGACGGTGTTCTTTGTCATGGCTTTGACTCCTTAATTCTTAACGTCAATTTTCCGGCGGTCTCTATAGTGCTTCCGCGCCGGAAATAATTTCAATCAGTTCCTTGGTAATGACGGCCTGGCGGGTGCGGTTGTAGGTCATCGTCAGGGCATCGATCATTTCACCGGCGTTGCGCGTCGCGTTATCCATGGCGGTCATGCGCGCACCCTGCTCGGAAGCATAGCTTTCCAGCAGAGCACGGAAAACCTGCACTGCCAGATTGCGCGGCAACAACTCCGCCAGGATTTCCTCTTCCGACGGCTCCATGATGTAAGTCGGCTTGAGGCCGGTTGCTTCTTTTTTCTCTTCTTCTTTTTCCGCTTGGACCGGCGGCGGCACCGGGATCAATTGCTGAGGGGTGACTTCCTGGGCAATGGCGGATTTGAAGTGACTGTAGATCAGGGTGCAGACGTCGAATTCGCCGGCTTCGAACATATCCACCAGGCGCCCGGCAATGTCGCCGGAAACGGTGAAGTCGGCGCCGGAGCGGGTGACGTTTTCCAAAGTATCGATGATATCGTCGCCGAAGTCCCGTTTCAGGCCGTCCCGGCCCTTGCGCCCGACGCAAAATAACTTCAGCGATTTACCTTCGCGCTTGAGGGCGTTGGCCCGGCGCCTTGTTTCTCGCACGATGGACCCGTTAAAACCGCCGCACAGGCCACGGTCGGCGGTTATGACGACAAGAAGATGGACTTCGTCCTTGCCGCTGCCGGCGAGAAGTTTTGGCGCGCCGTCCAGGGTCGGCAGATTGGCGGTCATTTCGCCCAGCATGCGTTCCATGCGGTTGGCGTAGGGGCGTCCTTCCTCGGCCGCCACCTGCGCCCGGCGCAGCTTGGATGCAGCGACCATTTTCATCGCAGACGTGATCTTCTGCGTCGATTTGACGCTGGTGATCCTGATCCTGAGGTCCTTGAGGTTGGCCATAAACTATCCGGTCCGCCGTTTCCGTTTCGCCGCCAGATCAGGCGAACGTCTTGGTGAATTCTTCGAGAAAGCTCTTCAGCTTCGCTTCCGTGTCTTCGGAAAGGTCCTTTTCAGTGCGAATGGCCGTCAGAATGTCGGACCGAGTGGCGCGAACATCATCAAGCAGAGCCGCTTCGAAGCGGGTGATGTCGGCAATGTCGATATTATCGAGATAGCCGCGCACACCGGCAAAAATGGAAACCACCTGCTCTTCAACCGGCAAGGGCGAGAATTGCCCCTGTTTGAGGATCTCCGTCAGCCTGGCGCCCCGCGCCAGCAGGCGCTGGGTGGAGGCGTCCAGGTCGGACGCGAATTGTGCGAACGCCGCCATTTCCCGATACTGGGCCAGTTCCAGCTTGATGGAGCCGGCCACTTTTTTCATCGCCTTGATCTGGGCCGCCGAACCGACACGGGAAACCGAGATGCCCACGTTCACCGCCGGGCGAATGCCCTGGTAGAACAGTTCCGTTTCCAGGAAGATCTGGCCGTCGGTGATGGAAATCACGTTGGTCGGAATATAGGCGGAAACGTCGGAGGCCTGAGTCTCGATCACCGGCAGCGCCGTCAGCGAGCCGCTGCCGTTCTCGTCGTTCATCTTGGCGGCGCGCTCAAGCAGGCGGGAGTGAAGATAAAACACGTCGCCCGGATAAGCTTCGCGTCCCGGCGGGCGGCGCAGCAGCAGGGACATCTGCCGGTAGGCGACCGCCTGTTTCGACAGATCGTCATAAAAAATCACCGCATGCATGCCGTTGTCGCGGAAATATTCGCCCATGGTGCACCCGGTGTAAGGCGCCAGGAACTGCAGCGGCGCGGGCTCGGATGCGGTCGAGGCGACGACGATGGAATATTCCATGGCGCCGTATTCTTCCAAGGTTTTGACGATCTGAGCCACGGTCGACCGTTTCTGGCCGATGGCGACATAAATACAAAACAGCTTGCCTTTGTCATCGCCGGCCGCGTCGTTGATGGTTTTCTGGTTGAGGATGGTATCAACGATGATCGCAGTCTTGCCGGTTTGACGGTCGCCGATGATCAGTTCGCGCTGACCCCGGCCGATGGGAATAAGGGAGTCAATCGCCTTCAGTCCTGTCTGCATAGGTTCATGCACGGATTTCCGGGGGATAATCCCCGGCGCCTTGACTTCGACCCGGGTCCGCTCGACCCCGGTGAGAGGGCCCTTGCCGTCAATGGGATTACCGAGTCCATCGACCACCCGGCCCAGCAATCCCTTGCCGACGGGAACATCGACGATCGCGCCGGTCCGTTTCACAGTGTCGCCTTCGCGGATGGTCCGGTCGTTGCCGAAAATCACGATACCGACGTTATCTTCTTCCAGGTTCAGCGCCATTCCTTTGATGCCGCCCGGAAACTCGACCATCTCGCCGGCCTGGACGTTATCTAGTCCATGGACGCGGGCAATGCCGTCACCAACGGAAAGCACCTGGCCTACCTCAGCGACTTCGGCTTCGGTACCGAATTTTTCTATTTGTTCCTTCAAAATTGCGGAGATTTCCGCCGCCCGGATTTCCATTACCCAATACCTTTCATGGAAAGACGCATCTGCTGCATCTTCGTTCGCAACGAACTGTCGATCATGCGGGAACCGACTTTAACGACCAGACCGCCGAGAACCTCGGGGTCAACTTTGGCATCGACGGCAACCTTGCCGCCGATAACCGATTTTAGAGACTCGGCTATGGCTTGAATTT
>JAOUPW010000300.1 GCA_029879665.1 Rhodospirillales bacterium
CCATGGACGAACTGGAAGACCATTTGCAACAGGCGGCCAAAACCTGCCGCCGCGCCCTCGTTGTCAGCGACGGCATTTTCAGCATGCGCGGCGATCACGCGCCGCTCGACGCAATCATGGACCTGGCGCGCAGGTACGACCAGGCCTTTGCGGAAAATGTCCTGGTCGCCGTCGACGATTCCCACGGCGTCGGCGCGTTCGGCGCGACCGGGCGCGGCACCGAGGAATACACCGGCGCCGGCGGCGTCGATTTGCTGATCGCGACCCTGGGCAAGGCCTTCGGCGTCAACGGCGGCTATGTGGCGGCAAGCCGCATCCTGATTGATTACCTGAGGGAAAAATCGCCGTTCTACGTTTATTCCAACCCGATCACGCCGGGCGAGGCGGCGGCGGCGGTGAAAGCCCTGGATATCCTGGACAGCCCCCGCGGGGTCGCGTTGCTGGAACACCTGGGCGCCATGACCGCCCGCTTCGAGGCGGGGCTGGCCGCGCTGGGGCATGAAACCATCCCCGGCGCGCACCCGGTGGTGCCCCTGATGGTGCGCGATACCGAGCGCACCTCGGCCCTGGTCCGGCATCTGCGCGCCCACGGCGTGCTGGCCACCGGCCTCAACTATCCGGTCGTGCCCCGGGGCGACGAGGAAATCCGCTTCCAGCTCTCGGCCGATCACACCGAGGCCGACGTGGACGAAGCCCTCGGCGTCCTGGCAAAATTTCAGAATTCGTAGGGGAGCGGGGAGCCGTGCGGGCGCGTCTTAAGGTATAAAAAAACCTGAACGAAAAACTACTTCGTCCCCATCACGGTGATGGAGCGGAGCACGTAATCGCCGCCGTCGTTGATGGCGAGGATGCCATTGAAGGGGGCGTTGGTGCCGCGGTCGACGGCGCGGATCAGTTCCTTGCCGTCCACCTTGACCACCATGTTGCCGCGCCGGGACCGGGTCCATTCCACCGTGTGCACCCGCTGGTCTTCGAGTTCCAGGGCTTGCGCGTAGGCGCCGACCACGCCGGAGCCCTGTTGCGCGGCCCGCATCAGGCGCAGCGACGGCGCGCCGCCGGGTTGGTAAATCAACCGGTAACCGACGCCGGCGTTTCCGTCCTGAAAGGTGCCCAGTTCGAACTGCCCGCGTTTTTCCCACGACGTCAGCTCAAACCGGATGGAAAAGGAATTGGTGATCGCCTGGCGCACGTTGATGGCGGCGTGGCCGCGCGTGGCGGTTTGTTGTTGCTGTTGTTCCTGTTCGCCCAGCCGTTCGCGCAGCACGCCCAACAGGGCCGAGCGCAATTGATCCCGGGAAGATGATCTTTCTTCCTGCTGCTGTACCAGGGCCGGGGTGCTGCGCAGGCCGTAACCCCGTTCGATCCAGAAGCGTCCGGCGGTCACCGTCCAGGCCGGGTTGCGGGTAAAATCGCCGTCGGAAAAATCATCGAACAGCAACCGCGTCCGCCAAGGGGTTTCATAGCGGCGGGCAAGTTTGCGCAGGTCGCGGATAAATTTGGGGTCGGCGGCGCGGTAACGGTCGGCCTCGTTGATCAGGTTGTTCAATTCCTGAATCATCTTGTCGAGTTTTTCGTCCTGATCGTTGGCGTCGAACTGGACCCGTTCGGACTGATCCTGCCAGGTGGAATAGCGTTGTTGTTGGGCGGCGGCATCCGGCGTTGAAAAGGCGGCAAGCCCGCAGGCCAGCACGGCGACGGCACAAACCGCCGCAAGGCGCCGGCCGGGCCGAGGATCGCGATACATATTATAATGTGTACTGTTCATGGTCTTTACTCTAACACCAAAAAAACCGCCGGGCCAAGCCCTCCGCAACCTAGGCGCCGAGCACGGCCCGATACGATTCCACGCACGGCTTGCCGAAGCAGCAAAAAATCACCTCTTCCGGCAGGACGTTTTCCGCCAGGAATTTTTCCACCGTGGCCACCGCAATGGCGGCGGCGCGGTCCGGCGGAAAGCGGTAGACACCGGTGCTGATGGCGGGAAAGGCGATGGTCTTGATTTTGTGCGCAACGGCCAGGCCCAGGGCGCGGCGGTAACAATTGCCGAGCAGGCCTTCTTCGCCCTCGCCGCCGCCGTGCCACACCGGCCCCACCGTGTGAATCACAAAGCGCGCCGGCAGATCGTATCCATTGGTGATGCGGGCTTCGCCGGTGGGGCAGCCGCGCAAGGACCGGCATTCATCCAGCAGGCCGGGCCCGGCGGCGGCATGAATGGCGCCGTCGACGCCGCCGCCGCCCAAAAGGCTTTCGTTGGCGGCGTTGACGATGGCGTCCACCTGGAGCGTGGTGATATCGGCATCGATGACGCGTATTTTTTCGTTCATTGCGTCCGGCTTTCCATAAGCCGCACCGCACGGGCGAACGCATCCGCCCGTTCGGCGCAACGGTTTTCCGGGTCGATCACCGCCAGGATGCCAAGCCGGGACATCACCCGTTCCACGCCCGCACGAAGACCGACGAGCAGAACATCCAGGCCCTGCGCCTTCGCCGCGAGCATGGCGCTTTCAAGGGCCATGGCGGCGCTGGTATCGATAAAGGTGACGTCCGTAAGGTCGAGCATCAGGACGCCGTGGTGGTCGCCGATCACCAATCGCCGGGTCATGCCTTTGGCGGCGCTGAAACTTATCGGGCCGCCCAGATGGTAATACATGATGTCGTCTTTATGCCGATCGAGCAGCGCCGCCTGCTCGGCGGTCAGGGGCAGGTCGCCGACATTTTCTCCCGCTGCGCGGATGCTTTCCAGTTGCTGATCCGAGGTGCGTTTCACCAGCAGCAGACTGGCGGCGACGATCCCCACCGCGACGGCGACGATCAGGTCGACGAAAACGGTCAGGCCGAGAACCAGGAACATCAGGATGACCCCGGGCCGGGGCGCCAGGTGGACCAGTTTCAGATAGCGCCAATCGATGATGTCGACGCCGACCTTGATCAGGATTCCGGCAAGCACTGCATGGGGGATGCTTTCCGCCACCGGCCCCAGGCCCAGTACGATGGACAGCAAGACCAGCGCATGCAACATGCCGGAGACGGGCGACGAGCCGCCGGCGCGGACGTTGACCACGGTGCGCATGGTGGCGCCGGCGCCGGGGATGGCGCCGAACAATCCGGCGAAGATGTTGCCGATGCCCTGGCCGATCAGTTCCCGGTCCGATTGATGATGGCGGCGAGTGATGCTGTCGGTGATGAGGGACGTCAGCAGGCTGTCGATGGAGCCCAGCAAGGCCAGGATCAGGCCCGAGCCGATCATCCCCGGCAGGCTTTTAAGGGAAAAAGCGGGCAGGACCACATCGGGCAAACCGGTGGGAATGTCGCCCAGCACCGGAACTCCGGGAAGAAACGCCGCCGTGACGGCGGTGCCGGCGATGAGCGCGACCAGCGGCGACGGCAGGAAACGCCCGAGCCGCACCGGCGTCAAAACGACGACCGCCAGCGCTAGCGCCCCCACCCCCAGGGCATCCCAGCGGATATCCGCAAGGATCGCCGGCAGCGCGGCAAGGGCGGCAAGGGTTCCGCCCCCCGGTTGCACGTGGCCGAGGAACGGCGCCAGCTGCAGAATGATGATGATCACGCCGATGCCGCTCATGAAACCGGAGATCACGGTGAAAGGCACCAGGCTGATATAACTTCCCAGCCGAAGGGCGCCGAACAGGATTTGAAAGGCGCCGCCCAACATCACCACGGTAAAGGCCATGGCCGGATCATGGGCGTATTGGGTGAAGACCGCCGCCATCACCACGGTCATGGGTCCGGTGGGCCCGCTGATCTGGGGCGGCGTGCCGCCGAACAGGGAGGCGAAAAAACCGACGAAGATGGCGCCGTACAGTCCGGCCATGGGTCCGGCGCCGGACGCGACGCC
>JAOUPW010000301.1 GCA_029879665.1 Rhodospirillales bacterium
CAAGATCGTGCCCTTAAAACGGCGCAACAAAAAGCCGCTTTACCGGGCTCGAATTCTCGGTATCGAAAAGAAAGAAGCTTACCGGGCCTGCCGGCTGCTCGAAAAACGAAAAATTTCGTGCATGGAACTGCGCCTCAAAGAAGACGACGTTCAGTTGGCGTCCATCGATTAATATTTAATCGGTCCTTCGAAACGGGCAATCTACATCAATCAAATGCCGGCGGATCGATACCGCTTTGGCGCAATTGGTCGCTTAGCGTCGCCTTGAGCCGCGCGAGGCCGTCGTCGTTCTCCGATTCACAGCGTGCGACCAGCACCGCCTGGGTGTTGGAAGCCCGCAACAGCCACCAGCCATCTTCGTTTTCGACCCGCACCCCATCCATATCGTGAACAACTATACCGGGGACAGCCTTAAGCCGGTCGCGGACTTCTTCGATGACTTGAAACTTACGCTCCTCGGAACAATCGAACCTGAGCTCCGGCGTATTGACCATCGCCGGAAGCCGGTCCAGCATTTCCGCCAGCGACAGTTCCGACTGACTGATGATGGACAGAATCCGCACCGCCGCGTAGAGGGCATCGTCGTAACCGTAATACCGGTGCTTGAAAAAGATATGCGCACTCATCTCTCCGGCCAACGGCGCGCCGGTTTCCTGCATTTTGGTTTTGATCAGGGAATGGCCGGTCTTCCACATCAGCGGATTGCCGCCCATGCGCGCGATTTCATCGAAGAACACCTGGCTTGCCTTGACGTCGGCGATGATGGTCGCCCCGGGGAGTTCCTTGAGGATCTCGCCAGCCAGGAGGACCATCAGCTGATCGCCCCAAAGCACCCGGCCCTTGCCGTCGACAACGCCGATACGGTCGCCATCACCGTCGAAGGCGATGCCTAGGTCGCAGCCGTGTTTCGCAACCGCTTGCTTGAGCTGCGCCAGATTCTTTTCCACTGTCGGATCCGGATGATGGGCGGGAAAGGTGCCGTCAATTTCCACGTTGAGCAAATAATGACGGCCCGGCATGACGGAAGTCAGCTTTTCCAGGGCTTCTCCGGCAGCGCCGTTGCCCGAGTCCCAGGCAACCGACAGCAAGCGGTCTCCGATAAAATCCTCGTGCAGGCGTTCAACGTATTCCTCCATCACCGGACGAGCGATGATTTCTCCGTGACCGGTGACAAAATCGCCGGCGGCGGCAATTTCGCCCAGGCGTTGAATGTCCCCGCCGAAGAAGGACTTATCGCCACGCACCAGCTTGATGCCATTATATTCGGGCGGATTGTGCGACCCGGTGACCATGACACCGGCGTCCGTACCCAGGATATGGGCGGCGAAGTAAAGCATCGGCGTCGGCCCCAGGCCGATACGAAACACCTTGAGCCCCGCAGACATCAACCCATCGACCATTGCCTGTTCCAGTTCCGGCGAGGTCAGGCGGCCATCATAGCCTACGGCAACGCTTTCTCCGCCGTCACGGGCGACGATGGAACCGAAAGCACGGCCGACCGCGCGGTAATCTTCGGAAAATATGGTTTTTCCGTAGATGCCGCGAATGTCGTATTCGCGAAGAACGGTCGGATCCAGCATGCGGACTTCTGACATGATATTTCCCTAGGTCGTGTAATGTTCCTAGTTGGGCGCCAAGGAAGGACGGCCGATACAGGTATAACGGAACCCTGCGGCAGCCATTTCATCCGGATTATAAATGTTCCGGAGGTCCACTAACACCGGTTCCTTGAGCAGCGACTTGATCCGCTTGAGATCAAGGGCACGGAACTGATTCCATTCGGTGACGATCACCAATGCGTCGGCGTCGGACATAGTTCGGTACGAATCCGAGCACCACTCAATTCCATCGAGAAGTTTTTTTGCTTCTTCCATGCCTTCCGGGTCATAGGCGCGGACCCGGGCGCCGGCCTTGATCAGCGCCGGGATGATATCGAGGCTGGGAGCATCGCGCATGTCGTCTGTGTTCGGCTTGAAGGTAAGCCCCAGGACGGCAATCGTCTTCCCTTTGACCGATCCGCCGCAGGCTTTGATCACCCTTTCCGCCATCTGCTTTTTCCGCAGGTCGTTGACCTGAACTACGGCCTCAACGATCTTGAGCGGGCTTTTAACGGAGCGCGCCGATTGGACCAGCGCCAAGGTATCCTTGGGAAAACATGAGCCGCCGTAACCGGGGCCGGGATGGAGAAATTTCGGCCCAATTCGACCGTCGAGCCCGATGCCTTTGGCGACGTCATGAACATCAGCATCCATATGTTCGCATAGATCGGCGATTTCATTGATGAAAGAAATCTTGGTGGCGAGAAAAGTATTGGCCGCGTACTTGATCAGTTCAGAGGAAGCCCGCGAAGTAAACAGGATCGGCGTTTCGATCAGAAACAGGGGGCGATATAGCCTGCGCATGACTTCCCGGGCACGGGCGCTGTCGGTGCCAATGACGACCCGGTCGGGCCGCATGAAATCATTGATCGCCGAGCCTTCGCGCAGAAATTCAGGATTTGAAACAACGTCGAAGTCAGCATCCGGACGGGTGTCGCGAATTATTTTTTCGATCGCATCGCCACTGCCGACCGGCACCGTAGACTTGGTCACCACCACCGTGTAACCGGTCATGGCTTCGGCAATTTCACGTGCGGCGGCATATACATAGGACAGATCGGCTTCACCATTGTCTCCGGTCGGAGTTCCGACGGCGATGAAAACGGCATCGGCGCCATCCACCGCCAGCTTTAGGTCGGTGCCGAAGGAAAGCCGGCCGTCACGGACGTTACTTTCGATCAGATCTTCCAGGCCGGGTTCGAAAATGGGAATGTCGCCGGCCTTGAGGCGTTCGATTTTCGAATCATCCTTGTCCAGGCAAACCACATCCAGGCCAAATTCGGAAAAACAGGTTCCGGTGACGAGCCCCACGTAACCGGCTCCGATCATGACGACTTTCATAAATGAAATCCTTAATCGACGGCCAATTTAGACATAATTCTTCAGCATATGGCGGACATCGTCGCCCAGGTCATCCCGTTCCAGGGCAAAAGCGATGGTCGCTTCGACGAACCCCAACTTGCTGCCGCAATCAAACCGCCGTCCCTTGAAGCGCAGACCGTGAAAAGGAATGTCGCCGATGGTTCTGGCCATGGCATCCGTCAATTGCACTTCACCGCCGGCGCCCCGGTCTTGTTTGTCCAGGTGGCCGAACACTTCCGGCTGGAGGATATAACGGCCGATGATCGATAGCGTCGAGGGTGCGTCCTTTGGATCTGGCTTTTCCACCAGCCCCTGGGCACGGGCAAGGGTGCCGTCGTCCTCGATAATATCCAGAATACCGTAGCGGTTGGTGAATTCCCTGGGCACGTCTTCCGCAGCGACCACGTTGCCGCCGGTGCGCCCGTAAACCTCCATCATCTGTGCCAGACAGCCGGGCTCGGCCATGATCAGGTCATCCGCCAACAGAACCGCGAAAGGCTCGTCATTGATGAAATGCCGCGCGCACCAGACCGCATGTCCCAATCCCAAGGGTTGTTGCTGGCGCGTCGACGATATCTGCCCGGGCCGGGGCATCACTTCGAGCAGGCCATTGAGGGCATCATCCTTGCCCCGTTCACGCAGAATCTGTTCCAGCTCGAAACTGTGATCGAAATGGTCAAGAAGAACAGCCTTGCCCCGCCCGGTGACGAAGATGATCTCATCAATCCCCGCATCCCGCGCCTCTTCGACGGCGTACTGGATCAAGGGCTTGTCGACCACCGGCAGCATTTCCTTGGGCATGGCCTTGGTCGCGGGCAGGAACCGCGTTCCCATCCCGGCTACCGGAAAAATCGCCTTTTTGACAGGCTTGACCATTTA
>JAOUPW010000012.1 GCA_029879665.1 Rhodospirillales bacterium
CAGGGTATCTTCGACTTCCGCGCGATCCAAATCATAGGTAATGAAGACGATCTTTGATCTACGGTCCTCATCGGGCCAGGCGGGAAGGGTGTAGGGTTCATGAAAGAGGTGCTGAACCGCATGCACCACCACCGGTTCGCCGTTGATGTTGAGAATCCCCTTGACCCGAAGTAGGTTCGGCCCCCGGAAGGTGGACAGAACATCCAGCCACAATTTAAACCCCATGGGATGGACCGGTTCGGTGAGATGGACGGAAAAGGTATGGATGCGGTCGTCGTGGTGGTCGTCATGAGAGTGATGGTGGTGGTGACCACGATCCTCATCCTCGCCAAACGCCTCTTCCTGAAGCCAAGCATGGACATTCGAGGCCTTTGCGCCGGTAGCTTCGAGACCCACGCCGAACAATTTATCAGGATCGATCTCTCCCATCACGGCTTCGAAGACCCGGGCGCCCGGATTCATTCCGGCGAGCCGGTTTCTCAGGGTTTCGATGTCGCCGGCTTCGGCCATGTCAGCCTTGGAAAGGACGATGCGGTCGGCGATTGCGGCCTGTTTGACGGATTCGAAGTGGGTGTCGAGTTGTAAGTATCCATTTACCGCATCAACCAGGGTGAGAACGCAATCGAGAACATAGGAAGCTGAGATGTCGGCATCGGTCAGGATGGTGTGCAAAATAGGCGCCGGATCCGCCAACCCGGACGTTTCCACCACCACCCGGTCAAAGGAAGGAATATTGCCGCGCGCTCGCCGATCGAGTAAATCCCTCAGGGTGTCGATCAGATCACCCCGGATGGTGCAGCACAGACAGCCGCTGTTAAGCAGCACCATGTCTTCGTCGGGCACTTCCACCAGAAGATGATCGATTCCGATTTCGCCGAATTCATTGACGATAACCACCGTATTGGCCATTCCCGGATGCTTGAGCAGCCGGTTAAGCAAGGTTGTCTTGCCGCTACCGAGAAATCCGGTCAGAAGGGTTACCGGGATGCGATCGGCCGGGGGCCGGGATGAAGGGTCTGTCACGTAAGGAGGATCCTAATCGATCAGGTGTTGACGGCGGCGAGAAGCTGGCCATAGCCGAACTCTTCACTGATATCCGCCGCCGCCTGAACAACGCGCGGTGCAATTTCTTCCATCTTTTCCACGCTCATGCGGATCTCCGGCCCCCTCAGGGTAACGGTGGCGACGATCTGGCCGTCGCCGTTGAGAATGGGCGCGGCCAGGGCCGCCGTGTTTAACGTGACATCTCCAATGGTGCCAGCATATCCCCTGTTCCGAACTTCATCCAGTTCCCGACGGTAAATGTCAGGATCAATAACGCTTTTGGGTGTGCAGGCACGGAGCTCCGTCTGCGTGAGAATGCGTTCGCGGTCTGCTTCGGGCATGAAGGCCATGAGCACCCGTCCCGAGGCTCCGGCATAGATGGGAACGGCGCTGCCGATGGTGGTGACGATACACAACTCATGGGTTGGCGTGAGGGCTTCGATACAGACCCGCTCAAGGCCCCGGGGGGCGTGGATGCAGACCGTTTCCTGGGCGTCCCGCAGCAGGGATTCCAGATGCGGCCGGCTGATGTTGCGGATATCGCTACGCCAGGAGCTGTACAGCCGTGAAATGTTGGACCCGGGGATGTAGCGCCGGGAAATCGGATCCTGTTGCACCAGCTTGGCATCGCCGAGGGTATTGAGAAGCCGGAGCGAGGTGGCCTTGTCGAGGCCGATGCTGCGGCTGATTTCGGAAAGTCCCAAGGGGGCATTGCTTTGCGCGACCAGGAAAAGAATGGATACGGCGCGTTCAACGGATCGGACGGGTTTCATGTTGACGGTGTCTCCCTGTATGACGGCCGACTGAAAAAGGCAGGATTATAATGGGTTCGCAGTATAAACCAGACTGGTGCGCTCTGTGCACCCTCTTTTTTCAAATATGATCAATTCTGAGCAGTGCCTTATGGGCATTAAGACAGATTATCTTTTCAAAACACCCAATCAGCCTGCTTATTGAGGATCAATTACGGCATGTTCTCCCGTTAAACTTGACATGACCGTTTCCGAACGGACCCATGGGTGTGGAAAAATTTCAACCACCAGCATACTGGAAAAAAGGATGGCCGAGAAAAAACCCTTGAAACGGCCCGAAGATCTGAGAAGTCACCGCTGGTTCGGCGTGAATGATCTGCGTTCGTTTGCCCATCGGGCACGCATGAAACAGATGGGTTACGCCCGCGAGGAGTTTTCCGGGCGTCCGGTGATCGCCATCGTCAATACCTGGAGCGATATCAACCCCTGCCACGCCCATCTGAGGGAAAGGGCCGAGGATGTGAAACGCGGAATACTTCAGGCGGGTGGATTTCCCCTTGAGTTGCCGGCCATGTCTCTGGCCGAACCTTTCGTTAAGCCGACCACCATGCTGTACCGGAATTTTCTGGCAATGGAGACGGAAGAATTGCTGCGCTCTCATCCCGTGGATGGCGCCGTGCTGCTCGGCGGATGCGACAAGACGACACCGGGCCTTCTGATGGGGGCGATCAGCATGAATCTTCCGGCCATCTTTGTTCCCGCCGGTCCCATGCTAAATGGAAACTGGGAGGGCAGGCCTCTCGGCATGGGCAGCGATACCTGGAAGTATTGGAACGAGCTTCGCGCGGGAAAGATTACCGAACAGGACTGGGAGGAGATCGAAAACGGTATCGCCCCCTCCCATGGGCATTGTCAGGTGATGGGAACAGCCTCAACGATGACCGCAATCGCCGAAGCCCTTGGCATGACGCTAACCGGCGCTTCTTCCATACCGGCACCGGATTCGAACCACCCCCGCATGTGCGCTTCCGCCGGGCGGCGCAGTGTCGAGATGGTCTGGCAGGACCAGAAGCCCAGGGACATCATGAGCACGGAATCCGTGGATAACGCCATCACCGTCCATATGGCGTTGGGCGGGTCGACCAACGCGATCATTCACCTTATTGCGATGGCGCGCCGTGCGGGAATCGATCTTACACTTTCGCGGTTCGACGAAATATCCCGGCGAACGCCGGTAATCGCCAATCTCCGTCCGGCGGGTGAATTCCTGATGGAGGATTTCTATTATGCCGGCGGGCTGCCTGCGTTCATGACCTGTTTGCGTGACCTGTTGACCCTGACATGCATGACGGTCACGGGAAAAACCCTTGGTGAAAATATTGCACGGGCCAAGGTCCACAATCCGGATATTATCCGTACCCTGGAAAATTCCATTTACGCGGAAGGGGCAACGGCGGTTTTGCAAGGCAATCTGGCGCCCGGCGGTTGCGTTATGAAACCGGCGGCGGCTGAAGCGAAATTCCTGATACATCGTGGCCCGGCATTGGTATTCCGCGACTACAACCATATGGCGGCCGAGATTGACCGCGATGATCTTGACGTTACGGAGGATACGGTTCTCGTGTTGCAAAATGCCGGCCCCCAGGGAGGGCCGGGAATGCCGGAATGGGGGATGTTGCCGATCCCGAAGAAATTGTTGGCCAAGGGGGTGCGGGACATGCTTCGCATATCCGATTCCCGCATGAGCGGAACCAGCTATGGCGCCTGCATTCTGCATGTTGCGCCGGAATCATTCACCGGCGGGCCGTTGGCCCTGGTGGAAACGGGCGATATGATAGAAACCGATGTGGCCAACCGCCGTATTCATCTGGATGTCAGCGATGAACAATTAAACCAACGCCGGCGACGTTGGTCGGCGCTCCCGCCGCGTTATGAACGGGGTTACGGAAAACTATTTTCCAATCATGTGAGCCAGGCCGATAAGGGCTGTGATTTCGATTTTCTGGAAGATGGTTTTCCCACGCCGGATCCCGAGATTCATTAGTTTCGGGATATATTTCAGTTTTGTCCTGAATCCGCCACAAGTCCGGCGGCCTGGATCCCGGCGATGGCGTAAATTTCATCATTGGCGCCGGTGTCGCCGCTGATGCCGACGGCGCCCAGGATATCTCCCTTACCGTCCCGAATCAGGACTCCGCCGGGGTTGGGCAGCAACCTGCCTCCGGAGGTGGCTGCCAGCGCACTCAGGAAATTCGGGTTTTCCTTTGCCTTCTTGGCAAGCTCGCGGCTCGGCGTATCCATGGCAACGGCGCCCCAAGCCTTTGCCGTACTGACATCGACCCGGAACATGGAAGCCTTGTCTTCGCGCTGGACCGCCTTGATATGGCCGCCATCGTCCAGAACCACGACCGCAATGGGCGGCGCATTCTTTTCGCGGGCAGTTACAATCGCTTGGTTGATAATGGTGTTGGCTTGTTCGAGCGTGAGCCTGGACATGGTCTTCCCTTTCCCTTGAAATATGCGACGGGCACAATTCCGACATGACTTTCACGATAACGGCAATATAATGCATCAAAGGTGCGCAAAGTAAACCGCGTAGCAGAGCGTAATTATAGCGGACGCAGGACGTTCCGCCGATGGGAGCAAAAAAATGGACAGCAAAGTTTTAGAAACGAAAAGCGAAGGCGCGGTGAAGGCCGGAAACGGAAAACATACGTTCAACATGGGGAATCTTGAAAAGGTTCCGGCGGGCACCGGCTATTCGACGTCCCACGGCGGTGTGGTCGAAGGCGAACGCATGCTGGTCGGCTATATCCATAAACCGCGCGGCACGGGATCGCGTATGCACAGTCATCCCAACGAACAGTTCAACTATGTTCTAAAGGGAACGCTGCAGGGCACCATTGATGGTCACGATTTCGTCGCCCCGGCGGGAACGCTCATCTACATCCCGGCGGAGGCGCCTCATACCATCAAGGCAACCCATGAAGAGGACGTGATTTTCCTGGCGCTCAAGGATTTGTCCCACGGCATTATCGGCAAGGCGGTGGATGGCACCATGAGCGGCCCTCATTACGACCCGGGATTCGAACCAAAAGCATAGGTTTCGACAGTATCTGAAAAAGCTTAAGAGGTTAAAATGCTAAACGCTGCCATATTTGGTATGGGTCGGTGGGGACAAAATCTTGTTAATTCCGTTCAGGGGAAAAGCGATAAAATAAAATTCAAAACCGGGATTGTCCGAACGGTTGAAAGATATGAATCCTTCGCCAAGGAAAACGGCCTTGAATTAAGCAATGACTATGCTGCCGTATTGGCAGATTCCTCCATCGAGGCCGTTGTGCTGGCGACTCCCAATTCCCTTCATGCGGATCACATCAAGATGGCGGCGGCGGCGGGTAAGCATATCTTTGTCGAAAAACCATTTACCCTGACCCGTGCCAGCGCCGAAGCGGCGGCAAAGGCCTGTACGGATGCGAAGATTACACTGGCGGTAGGGTTCAATCGGCGATTCAGACCCGCCCTGATCGATATGCGCCAGGCGATTGTCGAAGGCAGGATCGGAAATATCCTGCACATCGAAGGCCAGCATGCAGGCCCCACCGGATATAATATCCCGCCGGATGTGTGGCGGGCGGAACGGTCTCATAACCCGGTTGGAGGAATGGCGGCGCGGGGCATCCATACCCTGGATGCCATGATTCATCTCGGAGGGGATATCCGCTCGGTTTACGCATTAAGCGACCGGCGGGAAATCCCCATCGATGTTGACGATACTTCATCCATGCTGTTTCAGTTCAAAAACGGCATTACCGGATATCTCGGCGTTATCTTCGCCACCGCCGACTTTTGGCGGATCCACGTTTTCGGATCAAAAGGCTGGATCGAGATGCGGAGCGAGCACGCTCTCGCTTTCAGCGACCTGGATGGCAACGTTGAGGAAAAAAAATACGACCCCACTGACACCGTCAAGGATGAACTGGAAGCGTTTGCCAATGCGGCATCCGGCGGAAAGGCTTATCCCGTATCTCTGGCCGAAGCGATTCATGGCAGCGCTGTTTTTGAGGCTGTAGATAAATCAGCTGCGACAGGCGATAAGGTGATGATCCCTTAAGATAACCCTATTATTTGTCCGGCTCAAAGCCGGGGTCGTAGTACGGCCCGGTATCCTTGCCGTCGGCGGGAATGCCGTGAACGCTGTGGCTGAGATCCTTGACGACGAAGAAATATACATCTTCTTCCGGAAAGGCGACCGTCGCATGGACCACGTTGGCGGGCAGATAGAGCAAGGTGCCGGGGCCGGCGACGGAATCCACGCCGTCGATGTTGACCTTCAACTTGCCCTGAACCACGTAGTTCCATTGTTCGTTGGGATGGGTGTGCGGCCGGGCGCCGGTGCCCTTGGGCTTGCACATCAGACCGACCATGGTTTTTTCGCCTTCAATCACCGCGCCATGGGCGGTGGAATAGGTGCCGCCGGCATGGATCGCCGCCATTTCCTTCAATTGAAAGGTATTGTTGCCGTTTCCTGCCTTGACGGCGCCCTCGGTGACGGTCTTGCTGCTTGACGTATCGGCCATATGGATGTGGTTCCCTGTTCTAATTATCGGTTTCGGTTGCGGTTATCATATTTAAAAATATTGACACATTCCAATCTGAATTCAACCGGGTTAGTCTGTGCCCCTGAATATTGTATGGATTAACAGGAGGCAACCCCCAACCATGAGCAAACTCTCTATGGAACAAGCGGACAAGATCGTAGATGAAAGCCTGAAAAAAGGCCACGAAATGGGGTTTGAGCCCCTGACCGTCGTCGTCCTCGATGCCGGTGGTCAGATAAAAGTCGTCAAGCGCGAGGACAATTCCAGCCTGGTTCGGCCCGAACTGGCCATGGGCAAGGCCTGGGGCACCCTGGGCATGGGCTTCGGCGGGCGCGAACTGTTCCGCCGTTCCCAGAAGATGCCTATATTCTTCGGCGCGCTGTCCGACATGTCGGGCGGGCGGATGGTTCCGGTGCCGGGAGGCGTACTTATCCGTGACGGCGAGGGTGAAATCATCGGTGCCGTCGGCATCAGCGGCGATATCTCGGAAAACGATGAAATCTGTGCCGTTCACGGTATCAAGGCTGTCGGCTTGGTGCCCGATACCGGCGATCCGGAATAATCCTTATTACTTTCGCTTGAAATGTGCGAGTTCCTCGAGCACGGCGCAGGCGGCCGCCGTGTCCTGTTTTTGCCGCCCCTGTGACCGGGCCGCCGTATAGATCGGGTTGCAGGCGGAGAGCAGCGGCGTCGGGCTTCCGATGGTGTCGGCATAACCGGTGATGATGTCCATGTCTTTTTTCCACATTTCCATGGTCATGGTCGCCGGTTCGTAAGAGTTCTCGACCATCATCGGTCCGCGGATTTCGAACATGCGGGAATTTCCGGCACCATCCTTGATCACCTTGTAGATCATGTCCGCGTCCAGCCCCGACTTCATGCCGAGCACAAAAGCCTCGGCCGCCGAAACGTTGTGGATGGCGACCAGCAGATTGGCGACGTATTTCATCTTGCTGCCATTGCCGAATTCGCCGACGTAATAGTTGGAACGGCCAAACCCCTGAAACACGGGGATACAGGTTTCATACGCCTTCTCGTCGCCGCTGGCATAGATGGAAAGATCGCCGGCGGCGGCTTGGGCGCCGGTGCCGCTCAAGGGGCAATCGAGCATGATGATGCCGACTTCGGCCAGCGCATCATGAGCGCGTTGCTTGACCTCGATCGGCATGGTGCTGGTTTCGAGCACGATCAGCCCGGCCTTGGCTGACGACAGCAGCCCGTTCTCACCGAGAAAAACTTCGTCAACGGCGGCAATGGTCGGCAAGGAGGTAATAATCACATCCGATTTGTCGGCAACCGCCTGGGGCGAAGACACGGCTTCGCCACCGTTTTTTTCGAAGGCGCTGACTTTCGCCGGGTCGATGTCGGTGCCAAAGACCTTAAATCCCTTTTTTAGCAGGTGGCCGGACATGGCGGAGCCCATGATTCCCAGGCCGATCGTTCCAATATTCAAACTCATGGATATCTCCTCAATTCGTGTTTTCTCTTTCTGCCGGACGGCCCATAATGGCGCCCGATCCATTTTAATCAATGCCGCTGCACAGGCAGGACCCTTCATCGATGCCGATTATCCCTACGCAACACCTTCTTATTCCGTTCGGGACTGCGAATCTACCGGACCGCGGCATTGCCGTTTCCTCTTCGGTGCCGGATGGGATGAGTGTCGAATGTCAAATTCCTCATGTGGTTGTCAACACCTCCGGGTCCGAACCTCTTCGCCTCAACACCTGTCCCTATCATTTCCCGGAACTTCCACCGTTTAGGGACCTGATTGAAACCGAAGACCAGCTTGCTTACGTCCGCAACTATCTCAGCGCCTATTGCGACCTGTGGGGCAAGTATCAAAAACTGTTTCTCGAACGTTATTTCGAATTCGTTGCCGATTGTGTCGAAAGTAACCAGGCGGAACTTGCTGGTAGGGTCGAAAAATTCGGCATCCTTTATGATTACAAGGACTGGGTATTCTCCGCATTCACGCCGCTGCCTCAAGCGCATTTATGGGCTCCGGCCGAAAACGACGGGGCGCCTTATGACCGGTCGACGATGATCCCCGTGGATTTTGCCTTTTGGTCCGGGAAAACCATTTTCATCATTGATCTGGTGGGAACGGAAACCCGGGGGCGAAAACACCGGGAATTGCGGGACCGCCTGGCACGGGCCGGAATGGCGGTCGTCGAAATTCCGCAAGTCAGCCTGCACGCCGAAGGCGGGGCGGCGTTGAAAGGCCTGCTGCCGGACGTGTTCGGCCGTTTCTGGGAAGGCGAGATTCTGCCTTCCGGACCCTTCAAGCCCAATACCCTGGTTCCGCCCAATTCCGAAGGGTCTTAAATATCGACTTCCAGGATGTATAGCCCGCCGGAGAAACGGTCGACGGCATAGACAATCTGATTTTCATCCACATAGACATCGTTGATCTGGATGGCGCCGGCGCGCGATCCTTCCGGTGCTTTCGGAACGAAATGAGCGATTTCCTCAGGCCTAAACGGGTTGGAGGTATCGAACACCCTGACCCCGCCGTTGAAATAGGTGGCGAAAATGATGGTGCTGGAGCGGAAGGCCGGTCCGGGGCGGTTTTCATGCAGGTTGTGCGACCCATAGCGGCCGCCACGCCGGCCAAAATCCTCGACCGGGGGAAGCGGGAAGGTGCTGATGGGCACCAGGTTGTCTTCCTTGCGGGCGTCCAGAACCCAGGTCAGCTTGGGCCAGTCCTGACCGCCGTCGCGTACGCATTCGTCGGTGGCGATGATCAGGTCGCGGTCGAACAACGGCAGCACCGTGTGGGTAAATCCGGGAAACGGCGGATGCGGGTTCCAGCTGCCGACCATCTTCGGATTTGCCTTGTCCGAGATGTCGAGGATGAAGGTGCCGCCGTCCAGGTAGCCGACATATGCCCGGTCCGGGCGTTCCGGATAGACGTTGGTGTTGTGGGCGCGGAAACCGTTATCGAACTGGGGATGGCGTTCCGGCGGGTCTTCGCTGTCGCCTTCGCGGGTGCCCGGCATCCACCAGCGGCCGACTTCCTTCGGTTTCGAAGGGTCGCGCACGTCGATGGAGCGGTAAAACTGGCAATCCTTGGGGTTGCGGGGAATGAAATCCGCGGCGCCGCCGGCGAAATGAATATACTCGCCATCCACGAACCACAGCTGATGCACGCCCATGGAACTGGGACCGGAACAATCGAAGAAAGAAATGGTCTTGGGATTTTCCGGATCGGTGATGTCGAACAGCTCGATTCCGGCCGGGGTCAGCCCCAGCCCCGGTTCGGTCACCCCGGCCGGACCCATGGTCTGGTAGGCGACCGCCAGAATATCGCCGGTGACTTCCAGGGAATTGGAACGCACGTTTTTATGGGGAAGCTCGGTCTGGATGATTACCTTGGGCTTGCGCGGATCGGTAACATCGACACCGGTAAAATTCTTCGGCGGTCCTTCATGGGCCAGCCACATGATGCGCCGTCCGTCCCGGGTGTCCTGAATGGCCATGCCTTCACCAATGCCGCCGAACCCTTCCAGGGTGTTGTGGCCGATCAGCTTCATGTTCAAGGAGTCGTCTTTTTGCATTCCAATCCCCGTTTCAATAATGTTGATATGTCTTGAAAAAAATTCGAAATGGCTTCAAAACCGAACTGAAAAAGCATTATCCTTATTTCCAACTGACCGTCCAGTGGGATGGAAAATGACGGGATTATAACAGGAGTTCGAGCCATGCCGGGATATTGGGTTGCCAGAGCGAAAATTATCGATCCGGTGGAATACAAGAAATACACGGATCGCTTGCCGGCGATTCTCAAGAAATATAACGGCAAGGTGCTGGCTCGGGGCGGCCGGTTCCAGATTCTCGAAGGGCCGGAAAAATTTTCCCGCTTTGTGGTGACCGAATTTCCGACCCTGGAAGATGCCGTTACGTGCCATGAATCCCCGGAATATCAAGAAGCCTCCGCGTTCAGGAAGAACGGTGCCGGCGAGGTGGAGTTGGTCATCGTCGAAGGCGGCGACGCGACTTAATTTTCCCGGTATTTAAGCGGCCGCCGCGCAATCTGCATTCAGAACCGCTTCCAGCGCGGCTTCCAAATCTTGTTGCTCAAGGCCGCGGGTGATGAATACGATGCGCGAACGCGTATCTTCGTCCGGCCAGCTTTTGAGCAGGACGGGAGCGTGAAAGATATGCTGAACCCCGTGAATGATGACCGGGCCGTCGGCATCCATGACATTGACGATGCCTTTGATGCGCAGAACATCCGACCCCCTGAGTGAAATCACCGAATCCAGCCAGGTTTTAAGCGCCGCCCACGGAAGCGGTTTTTCATAAGTCAGACAAAACGCCTGAATGTGTGCGCCGTGGCGGTTGACGTCATTGTCGTGGTGATGGGAGCCGTGGTGATGGGAACCGTGACCAAAGGCGCCATCCCTCAACCAGTGATCGACGTCGGGATTTTTTGTCTTGGGGTCATAGAGGTCCGTGTCGAACAGTTTCTCCGGCCCGATTTTCCCGTTGATCACGGAAAAGATGGGACTGGCCGGGTTGAGCGTCCGGATCTTTCCGTTCAGGGCGGCTGCTTCAGCGGAAGTCGCGAGGTCCGTCTTGGTGAGCACGATGCGGTCGGCAACCGCCGCCTGCTTGGCGGGCTCTTCGTGTTCGTCGAGCTGACGAGAGCCGTTGACGGCATCGACCGTGGTGACCACGCCGCCGAGGCGGTAGTGATCGGCAATGTTGGGATCACTCATCAGGGTCTGCAGCACCGGCGCCGGATCGGCCAAGCCGGTGGTTTCGATAACCACCCGGGAAAAGCTCGGAATTTCGCCCCGCCCGCTCCGGGTCAGCAGATCGGACAAGGTGTCGATCAGGTCGCCCCGGATTGTGCAGCAGATACACCCGCTTTGCATCAGCACCGTATCCTCGAAGGCGGAATCGACCAGCAGGTGATCGATGCCGACGTCGCCGAATTCATTGATGATCAGCGCCGTGTCTTTCATCCCTGGTTGATTGACCAAGTGGTTGAGCAAGGTGGTTTTGCCGCTACCGAGAAAACCGGTAATGACGTAAACGGGGATCATGGGTCAGGGGCCTCCTTGCGTTGACTCTAAAAAAATGAACCGATAAATTGCATAGTGAAACGCATCCACGCACCCTATACATTATAATGTCAGCGAATAAAGAGATTTTAGAGGAAGCAAAGGATTACCATGCCTTTTCACCGGTTTGAAGACTACGAAGCTCATTTTCTGACCCCCCATCTGTCCTCGGGCAAAGCTCCCATCATCGAGGGCAAATATATGTATTTCTGCCTGATCAGCAAGGAAGCGGGAACCGGATCGGAACTTCACTATCACCCCAATGAGCTTTTGATCTTTCCCGTCGAAGGGAAAATCAATGCCGTTGTCGGCAAGGACCGGCGCATCGTCAGTCCCGGCACTTTCGTTCACGCTCCGCCGAATGCGCGCCATTCCATGAAGGCGACCGAGGACGGTCCCGTACATTACCTTTACATCAAGGATCAGACCTGGACCGTGGTCGGTCTTGCCGAAAACGAGGCCCGTCCGGACAAGGCGATGACGGTCGAGGAAGTGAACAAAAAATTCAGTGCCGGTGAGATTCAGGATAAAAAAGGAAGACAGGGCAGCAATTCGGAAGCAGTCGGAGATTCCGATGTCATTATCGAGGGCCTGAACGACTGCTACTATCCCATCGTCGACTCATTGGATGCGCCGCCCTGCTCCGGCAACCGGATCAGCTGGGTCGAGGGCGAACGCCTGGCCTTCGGATTTTTTGAATATCCCTCAGGCTACCGCCGTCCGGCGGAAGTGTGCCAGCATGAGGAATTTATGTATGTCATCGGGGGCGGCATGGACATGCGGGTTGATAATGACAGCCAGTCCATCGGCCCCGGCCATGTGGTTGAAGCGCCGAAGGGCGCGGAAAGGGAATTCACGGTTACCGGGGAGGGGAATGTCCGCTTTGTGGTGGTGCGTTCCATGGCGTATCTGGAAGAAATGATCGACAAAACCCGGGCCGCTGAATAAGAACAGCTGATCTTGACAGCTATGGGGGCGGGGCCTAGCCTCATCTCAAGAATTTAAAAGCCCATTTCAGAAACATAGTCAACGGAGGCACAATTGGCAGCTCCACATTTCATCATTCATGATTCCGAGGATACCGTCGGCGTTGTCGTCGTCGAAGGCGTCAAGGCAGGGCAGTTGCTGACCGGATGGCTCATGGACGGCAACAAGACGGTCAAGATTAAGGCCATGGATCCCATCCCTCTCGGCCACAAGATTGCAGTCAACGATATCAAAAATGGGTCGACCATTATCAAATATGGCCATGATATCGGTAAGGCCGTGGCCGCGATTGGAAAGGGCCGTCATGCCCACGTCAAAAACGTCAAGACCAAAAGGTGGTAAGAATGGCCAAGGCAAAACAAAAAGTCCGGAAAAAAACAGTCTCCAAGACGAAATCGAAATCCCAAGTAAAAACCAGGGCCAAGAAAACGGCGCGCCCGACTTTTTGGGGGTATCGCCGGGAAAATGATCGGGTCGGCGTGCGCAATCACGTCATCATTCTGCCGCTGGATGATCTTTCCAACGCGGCGTGCGAAGCGGTCGCCAACAATATCAAGGGCACCCTGGCCATTCCGCACCCCTATGGCCGCCTGCAGTTCGGTGAGGATCTTGATCTCCATT
>JAOUPW010000302.1 GCA_029879665.1 Rhodospirillales bacterium
GGTTTTCAGAGCCAGATTGCCGTCATGGACACGCGCCGTTCCATCCATGATGACATAAATGCAATCGCCCGGCGCCCCTTTCTCGCAAAGGGTCTCGCCGGCGGCGGCCTGCCGAACGGCGGCGGCGGCGGCAAAGCCGTCGAGAACCGCTTCCGACGCGGCAGCGAAAAAAAACGTCCGGCGAAGCGCGCTCTTTTTCTGATCCGTGCTTGTATCGTGCGCCATGCAGTCCCTTTTTTTGAATTTATCCTTATCCGAAAAGACACCACTTCCCGGCGGCGGGTTCAATCTGTATTTTCGGTTTCGGCGGTGGGCCGGTCCGGCAGGCGGAGTTCGGCCCGCAATCCACCCAGGCTTGAGCGGCCCAGGGATACCTCGCCGCCGTAAAGCCCGGCCACGTCGCGGACGATGGAAAGCCCGAAGCCGGACCCCGGCGGCGCTTCGTCCAGACGCTTGCCCCAGTTGAAGGCCGCATCCCGGTCGACTTCGGCGATGCCGGGACCGTCGTCCTCGACCGTTATCACCAAACCGTTTTCAAGCCGTGCGGAAATGGAGATTTTTCCGCGCGCGTGTTTGTGCGCGTTGCTGAGCAGATTGCCGGCCATGGCCTCCAGATCGTGGCGGGAGACGGAAAACATAAGATCTTCGGAACAGTTCACTTGGATTTCCACCGGTATCGGGCGGTACAGGATTGCATAACCGTCGCGCAGGTCGGCCAGAACTTCGGCGATGGGGGTGCGGGCGCCGGTCATGCCCTCGGGGCCGATGGTCCGGGCCAGGCTGGTATACCGGTCGATCAGGCCGGTCATGCGTTCCACCTGGCGTCTCAGGAGCGCGGTGTCGATGTCAGAACTGTTGAGCCCGTTCTGGATGACGGCCAGAGGATGGTTGAGATCATGGGCGATCTTGGTGACATATTTGCGAGTCCGTTCCACCAGTTTCGCGTTGTGCGCCAACATGCCGTTCATGCGATCGACCAGGGACTGGAGTTCGCTCGGGAAGCGGCCTTCGATGCGTACCGTGTCGCCGGATTCAAAAAGGGCCATGGCCCGGCCGACTTCGCCGAGGCGCCCCCGAATGGAAAGGATGAGGACGAAAAACAAACCCAACAGAAATACCGCCGTCGGCAGCGCCACCAGGATGGAAAGCCGTTGCAGGTTGCGGGTCTGCTCATCGACCAGAGCGTCATAACGGTCCAGGCCGACGCCGACCATGTAATGAACTGCAATTTTTTTATCGCCGCCCACCCCCGTCGCCGAACCTTCCATCACCACGCGTTCGGCAAGGCGGGCCGGCCCCAGGACCGTTGACGCCGTCCGCAATAAGAAACCGGGGTGGGGCTCCTTGATCCTGGGCGACAGCGTGGACTTGGTCAGGCGAAGAAATTCCGATCTCAACACGGGTTGGCCCTGAGCGGTAATCTGCCATACCCAGGCCACGTCCTGGCCGCCGAAGGGCGACGGCGCCGATGGCTCCCCGGTCGCGGCGGCGTCCGGCTGCGCCTCGGAGGATAAAGGCAGCGCGCCCGTGGCGGCGGCGCTGGCCCAGTAGCCGCGCAACTGGCTGCCGTATTCGCGGATCTGGGTATCCACCGCTTCTCTCGAAACCTCGACGGCGACGATGGAAAACAGGCTCCACAGAACCGGAATGCTGACAACGAAGAGCACCGCCGCCCACAGCACCAGGCGGCCGATCAGGGAGCGCGGCCCTCGCAGCCCTCCGCGCAGAAAGGGCGAGGCCATGTCAGCCGTTCCCGCCGGACAGTTTGTATCCGTATCCGAAAACGGTCTCGATGGTTTCCTTGCCCAGCTTTTCCCTGAGACGACTGATATAGACGGGAATTTCGTTGGCCGTCTTGACACTTTCGCCGTCGAAGTTGTGCTGCACCATTTCCTCGGCCGAAACCGGGCGGTCGCCGTGCACGCACATGTAATGCAGGATTCGGTATTCGGTCGGGCTCAACTTGACCGGCTTGCCGTCCATCCATACCCTGAGCGACTGGGTGTCGATACGTAAATTTCCGTGCACCAGTTCCGGTTTGCGCACGTTGGGACCGGCGGAATTGATGACCCCGCGCAGCCAGTCGAGCAACAGCTCCAAATCCACCGGCTTGGTCAGATAGTTGGTGGCGCCGGCGCGCACGCCTTCCTTCATGTCGGCGGCTTCCTTGCGCGATCCGGTGAGAATGATGACCGGCATGGTCAGGCCCTGGTCCCGCCAGCGTTTGAGCACGCTGAAGCCGTCCATGGTCGGCAGGCCCGGATCCAGGATCACTGCGTCATAAGGCTCAGCCGCGCCCAGTTCGGCGGCTTCGGCGCCGTCATGGACCAGATCGACGGCGTAGTGTTCGCCTTCCAGCAGATCGGCGATCTGGCGGGCCAGATCCAGGTCGTCTTCGACGATCAGAACGCGCATGACGGCGGCCTACCTTTGGCCGGCTGTGTCGCGCACCACCTGGCCGGTGGCGGGATCGACATAAACCAATATGACCCGGTCGTCCGGGGTCAGGATGCGGACTTCATATAGATAGGAGTCCCGGTCCGGTCCGGTGCGGAAAACGTGGGTGCCAAGCACCCGGCCCCGGTATTTGGGGTTTTTCTGAAGGTTGCTCAGGGAGCCCACGCCGCGGCCGCGCTTGTCCTGGGCATGGGCCTCGTTTCCCCCAACGGGAGAAAACAAGGGCGGCGTGGCGCTGGCGGCCGTCAGGACCGCCAGGGCGAGCAGCAGTTTTGCGGGTTTTCTCAACATATTCACAGTTTAGCGCATGTTTCCCAAAAAGGTATGAACCGCCTGTTATGAAATTTTAAGACCTATAAAAATCCCCTAACAGCCCGGCCATGCAATCGAAATCCGAATCCGTCGATAATTTTTCCCATGAGCCATGAGCATTGAAACCCTGCTTTTTGTCAAATTTACGGGAGAGATCCGATGACCGCATTAAAGCCGATTTCCGCCTTGTTGACCCTTCTTGTCGCTTTTCATCTGGCCACCCCCGCCGCCGCGGACACGCAGGCCGGACCGTTCGCTTCCTTCGGCCCCGCCGGCTATTCCAGGGACTGGAACGGGACGGAAGAAAAAACCATCCGCATCGGGCGCATCGTTCAAAACGAAACCTTGCCCTTGCGCCGGCTGTTGGGCCTCGACCGGAAATTTCTCGGCTACCGGGTGGAAACCGTCACCGTGCGCATTCATTCACGGCCCGACCGGCACATGGCACGGGGCGCCCTTCGCCTGATCGCCGACGGCGCCGTCGCAGACCACAAGCGGGCCGGATTTGAGCGCGACGTGCGGCTGGTACCCTGGAACGGCGGCGTCATCGGCCGGGATTTCCGCACCCTGCGCCTGGATGTGCGGGGCCGGGTCAGGGTCCGCTCAATCCGGGTCACCCTGTCCAGGCCTTCCCATGGCCGGCACGGGCGCGGCCACGTCGACAATTGCCGGAGCATGGAGCAAACCATCGGCCGGGTGATGACGAATAACAACCTGGACCTGATCCGCGAATTCCATCTCAACCGTCCGCGGGGATGCCGGATCGACCGCATCATCGTCCGCGCCCACCGCACCGGCGGTCCGGGACAGGTGAGCCTCCGCGTCAACGGCTGGCCGGCCTCCTACTACCAGACCGTCGGCGGCCGCAGCCGTGAACTCAGCTTTCGCCCGGGGCATCTGCCCATGGTGGGCCGGGGATTGAACCGGCTGGATCTGCAATTCGCCGGCCGGGTTGTGGTCGACAGCGTGCGCCTCGACTTCGCCCCCGCCCTGTCGGCGTCGCCGGCGGCCTATTCGCGCAATTGAACAACCCACCGACACTTAATTATCT
>JAOUPW010000481.1 GCA_029879665.1 Rhodospirillales bacterium
TTTAAATCCCCGGCACCGGATATCCCGGTTATGTATCAGGTTGCGTGGCGTAGGCTTGGATAGGGGCATGAAGGTTCATCCGATGTTTAATATTAATGTTCAACGGATGTTATACTATTTATGCCCCGTAGCGGTCGCCGAAAACAAAGGCTTCGGTTTCTTTAATATTTTCTTCAAGTTCCGATTGAACCGCGGCATAAAGATCGCGGATGGAGACCATGCCGACAACCTTGCCGTCCTCGGCCACCGGAAGATGGCGGTATTGGCGGGTCCGCATTAATTCCAGGGCCTCCGCCGCCGTATCGTCCGGCGACAGAGTGTCGGGATTGGCGGTCATGATTTCAGCCATGGTCGTTTTTTTCGGATCAAGCTCTTCGGCAAGCACGCGGCGTGTCAGGTCGCGTTCGGTGACGATTCCCATCAGCTTTCCATCTTCGCCGAGAATAACTACAGCGGCGACATTGCAATCCATCATTTGCCGGGCCGCCTCGAAAACAGTGCTCTGTTCCGTCAGTTCGCAGATTGCCTGATTCTTAACAATATCCGGAATAACTTGACGTCGCATGGGCTTCTCTCCCTCTCTGTCTAACTTTCCATCCATGGAATGATTATTGTTATAAAACATGTGGGGAGAAATGACGGAATAACAAATCACATTTTTTAACTTTTCTGCATATGGATTTATGCAAGGTTTGAATCGTCGGGATTATCTCCGATTTTCGCAGGTGTGATTCTGATCGAAGTTATCTGATGGCGTTTACGTCTGAGGATCTGAAACCGGAATCCGTGAAACATGAATGTTTGCCCGATTTCGGGTATTCGGCGTGATTCATGCAGAATCAAGCCGGCAACCGTCGCGGCCTCTTCATCGGGCAAATTCCAGTCATACTGACGGTTGAGATTTCGGATGGTGACATCGCCGTCAACGATGAGGCTGCCGTCAGACTGTAACCTGGCTCCGGTTTCCGGAATATCATGTTCATCGGCAATGTCGCCAACAATTTCCTCAAGAATATCTTCCAGGGTTACGATTCCCATCAGGCTGCCGTATTCATCAACAACCAGTGAAAAGTGTTCGTGACGGCGGCGGAACGCATGAAGCTGATCCAGTAACGACGTGGTTTCCGGAACAAACCAGGGTTTGACCGCCAGGGCGACGACATCGAGGTCGTCCAGGCTGCTGTCGCGCGCGCGCACGGCACGGAGAAGCGCCTTGGCATGAAGCACGCCAACAATATTGTCCGGTTCACCCCGCCAAAGGGGAATTCGCGTGTAGGGGCTGGCGAGAACCTCTGAAACCACGGTTTCCGGTGGTTGGTCGGCATCAATCGCGACTACGGTCTTGCGGTGGCTCATGATTTCTCCCACCTGCACTTCCGCCAGGTCGAGTACGCTACGCAACATGGCGCGTTCGTGTTGAGCGGTTTCCTGATCTCCGGCATGAAGATCAATGGCGCCTCGTAGGCGCCCCGAAGAGGTCGCAAAACCGTCTTCGGAATGGAAATCAACGCCGAACATGCGAAGCAGAAGTCGCACAAACGCATTGATGGTCAATGTGATCGGCGTCAGAACGAATACCAATATATTAACGGTCGGCGCAATGGCCAGGGCTGTCCGGTCGGCATTTTTAAAGGCGTATGTTTTGGGCAGGACTTCGGCAAAAATCAGAACCAGCAACGTGATGACGAGAGTTGCGTAGACGACGCCGGCTTCGCCGAAATAAGTGATTAGAACGCTGGTAGCCAGAGCGGACGCCAGGATGTTGACGAGATTGTTGCCAAGAAGAATGGCGCCGATTAACCGCTCCTTCTTATCGTGCAGGCGATTAACGATACCGGCGCGGAGATTTCCCCTGTTTTCAAGGTGGTGCATCAATGGCCGCGAAGCTGCGGTCAAGGCGGTTTCCGAGCCCGAAAACAACGCCGACAGCAGTAAAAGGAAAAAAATTCCGATCAGGATAGTCCACATGAATCTGTCTCAACCTTCAGCTATGAAAATAAAATTTTCTTGATCTCAACGCTCTGGTGAATGACTCCTTCCTAAGAAGCAATCGCCGTTTCCAGATATGAGATGACATCCGCTTCCTTCACGTCATTGGCAACAAATGCTTTGCCGATGCCGCGGGACAGAATAAACGTGATTTTGCCGCCGCTGACTTTCTTGTCCTTGGCCATGTGGGTCAGCAGGGTACCTGCCGTCCAGGACGAACATTCCAGCCCCGAAGTATCAAAGGGAAGCCCGATCTCGCCCAATAAATGGCGGAGACGCTTGGTATCCTCGGGTGGGCACAGGCCCAGGCGTTGGGAAAGTTCGAGGGCCATGGCCATGCCAATGGCAACGGCCTCGCCATGGCGGAGGGCGTCCCCATAACCGGTTTCCGCTTCCAGGGCGTGACCGAAGGTGTGGCCCAGGTTGAGCAGCGCCCGGCTGCCCCGTTCGGTTTCATCCTGGGTGACGATTGCGGCCTTGGCCGCGCAACTGGTCAGCACCGCTCGACGGCAGGCCCGGGGTTCGCAGTCACGGACGTTCGTTCCTTCCCGTTCAAGCCAGCTGAAAAAATCTGCGTTGTCGATCAGTCCATACTTGATGACCTCGGCGCACCCGGCCCGCATTTCCCTTTCCGGCAATGTTTTCAATACGTTCAGGTCGGCCAGTACCAGCTTCGGCTGATAAA
>JAOUPW010000303.1 GCA_029879665.1 Rhodospirillales bacterium
AATCGATTCCGATGCCGCGGCATTTTTCACCAGCGCAAGAAATTCCGGCGCATCCGTGCCCTGCAGAAGGGGTTTTATACTTTTTCCCTTAGGGTTGGCGGCGAGAAGGGTTCCGTCGGAACGGATCACACAGGCCCCGCCCGCGCACTTGGCGACCACGGCCTCCGCCAAGCGGATTTCTTCCGGGGAAGAGGCCGGGGAAGACGTTTGCGCGGCCTTTCCCGGAGGCAGCCCTGAGGACGGGAGTTTTGGCATTTTTCCAGGTTTTTCCAATATTCAATGGATGGAGAGGGCCTCCCCTCGCTATAAAACGGGCAGATTATTCCCATATGGGAAATCTCTGCTATGACAACAATCATAATTACGCGATTAATATTGCTAGAATCCTAATGCATTAGAACAACTTATACATGTTTCACGCCTTTTCCACACCTGCTCGGACCCTTGGCGGCGCCCCCTTGAAAAGCGCTGAAACCTGGATTTTTGACCTTGATAACACCCTCTACCCGAAATCCAGCAACCTTTTCAGGGCCGTTGAGGTCCGCATCCGGGATTTCGTGTCCAACCTCCTGGTCATCGGGCCGGAAGAGGCCTTTCAAATTCAGAAAAAATACCTGAAGGAATACGGGACCACCCTCGGCGGACTGATGGCCTGTCACGGAGTAGATCCGACCGAATACCTGGATCATGTCCACAATATCGACCTGAGCCCGATCGGCGCCAATCCGGACCTGGAGCGGGCCCTGGGACGGCTTGAAGGCCGCAAGCATATCTTTACCAATGCCGACGCCGCCCATGCCGAACGGATCATGGAGCGCATTGGCATCCGCCATCATTTTGAAACTGTTTTCGATATCGAAGCCACGGATTACGTCCCCAAACCCGATCCCGGCGTTTATAAATTGCTGGTCAACCGGTTGGACCTTGATCCCGCCGGCTGCGTGATGGTCGAAGACATGGCCCGCAATCTAGAACCCGCCGCCCGCCTCGGCATGACCACCGTCTGGCTCCGAAACGACAGCCCCTGGGGGCTGGAAGGATCCGATGGCGATCATATTCATCATATCGCCGACGATCTGGTCGACTGGCTCAACGGAATTGCCGCAACGGGCCCGGCGCGCGGTTGACACTCCTGGCCCTCTGGCCCATGTTCTTCCCCGTTTTTAACCGCTAAACCGCCGGGACACCCATGACCGACAACACGCTGCAGCACATCATCGATCGCGCCTGGGAGGCGCGGGACACCATCACCCTGGACACCCGCGGCGAAGTCCGCGACGCCGTAGAGGAAGCCCTCGATCTGCTTGATTCCGGACAGGCCCGGGTCGCCGAGCGGCAAGCCGTGGGCAAATGGAAGGTTAACCAATGGCTGAAAAAAGCGGTGCTGCTGTCGTTTAAGCTAAATGACATGGGCATGATTCCGGGCGGCCCCGGCGGCGCTCATTGGTTCGACAAGGTGCCCAGCAAGTTCCTGGGCTGGGACGAGGCCCGCTTCCGCGAGGCCGGCTTGCGCGCCGTGCCCAACTGCACCGTGCGGCGCGGCGCCTATATCGCCCCCGGCGTGGTACTGATGCCGAGCTTCGTCAATCTCGGCGCCTATGTGGATTCGGGCACCATGGTCGACGGTTGGTCGACGGTGGGCAGTTGCGCCCAGATTGGAAAGAACGTGCACCTTTCCGGCGGGGCCGGCATCGGCGGCGTTCTTGAGCCCCTGCAGGCGGGCCCAACCATTATCGAAGACAACTGTTTCATTGGCGCTCGCGCCGAAGTTGCCGAAGGCGTCATCGTCGAGGAAGGTTCCGTGCTCGGCATGGGCGTTTATATTTCTGCCTCCACCCGCGTCGTCGACCGGGCCAGCGGCGAAATTCACTATGGCCGGGTGCCAGCCTATTCGGTAGTGGTTTCCGGCACGCTGCCGGGCAAGCCTTTCCCCGACGGTCAGCCGGGCCCCGGACTGTATTGCGCGGTAATCGTCAAGAAGGTCGACGAAAAGACACGAGCCAAAACATCCATCAACGATCTGCTCAGAGACTAGCTCGTGCACGGCTGGGGTTGAATACGCCATGACCACATCTATTGATTTGGCAATCGACCCGGTGGAATTGAGCCGCGCGCTGATCCAATGCCCCAGCGTCACGCCCGAGGACGCCGGCGTGCTGGGCGTGCTTCAAGAAGCCCTGGAAAGAATCGGCTTCACCTGTCATCGGCTTCCCTTTTCCACGCCGGGCACGCCCGATGTGGAAAATCTCTATGCTCGATTTGGGACAGGCGCGCCCAATTTCTGTTTCGCCGGACATACGGACGTTGTTCCCATCGGCGATCGCGCCGCCTGGACAACCGATCCCTTCGGCGGCCAGATCCGGGAGGGTCGCCTCTATGGCCGGGGGGCCGCCGACATGAAGCCGGCGATCGCATCCTTCGTCGCCGCCGCCGCAGCGTTTATCGCCGATAAAGGCGCGGATTTCGGCGGCTCCATCAGCCTGCTGATCACCGGCGACGAAGAAGGCCCGGCGGTCAACGGCACCGTCAAGGTGCTCGATTGGATGAAAGACGCGGGCGAGTTAATCGATGCCTGCCTGGTTGGCGAGCCGACCAATTCAACGGAAATGGGCGAAGTCATCAAGATCGGACGGCGCGGCAGCCTCAACGGGTTCCTCACCGTGTACGGCACCCAGGGGCACAGTGCCTATCCCCAATTGGCCGACAATCCCCTGCCCCGGCTGCTCAAGATGCTGGGCGCCATCAATGACGAACCTTTAGATGGCGGCACCGAGCATTTTCCCGCCTCCACCGTCGCCATCACCACCATTGACGTCGGCAACAAGGCAACCAACGTCATTCCGTCAATGGGCCGGGCCGGCTTCAACGTGCGCTTTAACGACCTGCATACCGGCGCCGGTCTGGAAAAGTTGTTCCGGGAACGGTGCGCGGCGGTCGGCGGCGAATTTGAACTGGAAATTTACGTTTCCGGCGAAGCCTTCCTGACGCCGCCCGGCGCCTTGAGCGAGCTGGTCGCAAGCGCGGTCAGGGAGACCTCCGGCCGCACGCCGGAACTCAGCACCACCGGCGGCACGTCCGACGCGCGCTTCATCAAAGACAATTGTCCGGTCTGCGAATACGGACTCACCAACGCCACCGCCCACAAAGTGGACGAATATTCCACCGTGGCTGATATCCAGACCCTGGCGAAAACCTATCGGGCTGTTCTCAACCGTTATTTTTCAGGTTAATCCCCGCTTGGCGGTGGGTTAAACCGCGAACCCGAACCCGAAGGCAACGGTGCACTGGCTAGTACAGCACTTCGGTCAGATAAAGGCCGTCGGGAGGTGCCGTCGGCCCGCCCCGGGCGCGATCGCGGGCCGCCAGGGCATTGGCAACGTCTGCGGCGGTCCATTTTCCTTCGCCGACGAGTTTCAAGGTGCCGGCAATATTGCGCACCTGATGGTGCAGGAACGACCGCGCTCCGGCAGTGATGCGGATTTCCTCGCCGTCGCGGACAACATCCAGCACATCCAGGGTCTTTACCGGCGATTTTGACTGACAAAAGGTCGCCCGGAACGTTGTGAAATCATGCTTGCCGATCAGGCATTGCGCGGCCTCATGCATGGCACCGGCATCCAGGGGCACCCGCACCCACCATGCCCGTCCTCGATCCAAGGCCAGCGGCGGGCGGCGGTTGACGATGCGGTAGAGATATCGCCGACCGATGGCATCGAAGCGGGCGTGGAATTCATCCCCGGTAACCTCGGCGGAAAGAACGGAAACCGGATGGGGCTTGAGATGAAAATTCAGCGCGTCGCGGATGGTGTCGGCG
>JAOUPW010000304.1 GCA_029879665.1 Rhodospirillales bacterium
CGGTGCGAAGCAGGTTTCGCTCGGTTTGATCCGTTGTTTGAAAAGGGAGGCCAATGGGATGTTCCGAAGGTTGCAGGTGGGCAAGGACAACGCCATTCGGCGAAAGAACCATGCCGGTCAGTATTTTCGTATCCCGTATCCGTTCCGGTCCGAGGACCGCCATTTTTTTGAGACTGCGGTAAAGCGCCCATGAGTCGTTTCTGAGAATATGATCCGGTGCAGTTACGGCGACGGAACGGGCAAGAAGAATCGCCTTGTCCTCCAGATCAAGACGAAACCGTTGGCGGTCCTGCATCACGATCACCGCCCCAATCGTAAACGCGACTCCGGCAACCACCGCCGTGATGATAAGGGCGAATTTTAATGAAAAATTCCAGGATCGGGGATGAATAAAAGGCATTGGCGGTTACGGAGATGTTTCCATCTTCGTGTCCCCGTTTGATTTTGCGGACATCCATGTTTGCGCTTTTCGGATTCCGTTTGCCATATCGCGGATGCTGTCGAACAAGGTGGGAGAAAAGGCGCCGAAGCCATCCAGCTTCAACCCCGACAGGAATGGCCTGCCCTTTGGATCCCGTTTCATATTTACAAGCAGTTCACGCATTTTTTCGGTTACTTCCGGATCAACGTCACTGCGCACGACCAATGGCGGGAACCCGAAGGTGGGAGATTCCCGGATAATCCGCGTTTGCGAAGCGATTTCCGGCTGAAATTCAGAAAGGTAATCCCAAATATAAGAATCAACAGCACCGCCATCGGCAAAACGGTCCGCTACTGCTTCTATGGTTTCGGCGTGATTGAACGTGAAAAAGGTCTGGCGAAAGAAACGGTCTGAGGTCTCTCGTTTATCGGCGAGCAAAAATTGCGGGTAAAGAAATCCGGAATTTGATTCAGGATCAGAATAGGCAAACACTTTACCTCTAAGGTCCTCGAACGTGCGATACGGGCTATCCTTGTGAACGATAATGTAGGAATGATAAAGCGGGGCGCCCTTATAGACGGGAACAGCAAGAAGTTTCAGGTATTCGGGATCACGAGTTTGGACAAACGGATAGCCACAGATCCAGGCAAAATCGAGTCCGCCGGATCCCAGCATATCCATTACTTCGCGATAGGACCGCCGCCGAATGAATTTAACGGGATACTTCAAATTGGCGCTCAGATAACGCTCCCACTGATCGAGAAAACGCAGGTTCTCCCGGACCACCACCGCAGTCAGCCCGAAACGGATCGGATGCTGATTGTCAGGTGGCGCGGCCTGGACCGTTCCGCCGGTGATTACAATAAAGAATATCGCAGCCCAAACTCGCGTCATGAAACCCTCGAAATTGCACTCTAATTCCTGGGAAACCGACTTTATGGCGAACGAAAATATTATTTGTTGTTTTTTTTATTGTTGCACTTCTTCCGTTCCTTGGGCTCATCCGGACGCCGGCAGCTGTTCCCTAAACCGGATTGATTATAAGCTTGGCCATGTCTTGTTGTACATAAGGCGTCAATGGTTGCTATCGAGAAGCAATTGCAAATATTCGGTGCCAATCGACATCGCCGTTACCAATCGGTAATACAAACTCTTTAAAACAATCGATCATCGTTTTGAATGCGTTGATGTTATCGTTAAAGTAACCATGCGTCGTCAAATGTTACCTTGCGGTAACACAGTTTCTCCCCGCCGCTACTGAAACAATCTTCCCCATCAATAAAATGCGTGAATTTCATGCCGGAAATATTCTGGCATGAAATCTGCACACCTGAATTTTCAACGTTGCGACTATTTGAAACGTTCGCGCCCATTTTGGGCCGGGACAGGTGCCGCTAATGCTGCATACGAACAAAAACAAAAAGGCAAGAGGCCGGGAAGGGGCATGAATTGAAGGTACGTTTCACTTTAACTTGGGGAACATTCGCTGCCGCTATCGCGGTCGCCCTACTTTCCGTTTTCGGATTGTGGGCGGGTCAGGAAGTGTATACGTCGCAATCATCGTTTTGCGGCGGAAGCTGCCATGTCATGAGCGAACAATATAAGGCGTGGCAAGGCGATAAACATCACGCTAGCAACAACCCCCAAGGCACGCAGGCGGAATGTATTGATTGCCATTTTCTTCCCGGCGAGAAACACGGACTGAAAGCCAAGCTTGAAGGTCTCAGGCACCTGGCGGCATATCTCTACAATCCCGAGGCCCCCCTGCCAATCCGGCCCGTAGTCAAGGATGGTTCCTGTCTGCAATCAGGGTGTCATTCAATTGAAAAGTTTCAAGACAAGGAAATTGCCTTTGCCAAGAAAGCCCGGTTCAAACATAAGGTCCACCTAAGCGACAAGGCTCTCGCGGACCAGGAAAAGCTGACGTGCGAAACCTGCCACTTCAAGGTTACCGCCGAGAGGCATTTCGAGGTTCCGAAGGATATTTGTTTCCTGTGTCACCTCAAACTTGAAAAGCCGACACTTGAAAAAGCGCAAGTCGAGGATGTTCCGATCGGCCCGGATCTGGTTGAAAAGATTACTTTCACACAAAGGCCGTCCATCGATTTCAATCAAGGCATCTCCAAGTGCGATATCTGCCACACCATTCCCACGAAATCCCTGCAGGCGCAGTTGCGTGCCGATGACGCGCTAACCAAGCCAATTACCCATCAATCCATCAAGCAAGCCGGGGTCGCCTGCGAAGGATGCCATTTCGAAGTGGTCTCGGGTCATGGTGAGATCAACACCGGCAACGTGGTTTCCAACGGCTGCCTGACCTGTCATAACCGAAGCGAGGCACTGCTTGCGAAATCCGGCGATGTTAAGTTGATGCACGGATCACACATCGCACAGGCGCGGGCTGACTGTTTCGATTGCCACAGCGTGATCGAACATCGGAACCGCACCGATCATCTGGATTTCGTGCGCGAAGATTGTTCGCTCTGCCATCAGGACCAGCACCGATATCAACGGATCCTGCTCGCCGGAACCCCGGTAGCCGAGGGTGTAACTTCGACACCGCATCTCATGTTTAAAGTCAACACAAACTGCATGGGATGCCACCTGAAAAAGCAGGTGAAGAGAGGACATGCTGTCCGAACCGGCGCGCCGGAGACCTGCGCAGCCTGCCACACCCCCGAACATAAGAAGATGCTCGCGGATTGGCGTCTCCAGGTCGACAAGGAAATCAAGTCCGTAGAAGAGGTGGAGCAAGAAGCATTGCAAATGCTGACCGCATCGGAAGGAAAGATGGATGCGGGAAAAATCAAGCAGGCCAGAGAAATGGTTGCTTCCGGCCAAGCATATTTGGACGTCGTTCGGATCGGAAATGGCGTCCACAACAAGAAATATTCGATCACGATCTTGGATGAGGCGATCGTGAAATTCGAGGACACGCTGGAACTGCTCAAAAGTGATAAGTGAGCCAATAAGGGAAAATTCGTTAATAGAAACAGGGATAGGAGAAGGTAATGAAAAGGGAGACCGAAAATGAATGAAATTAGGAAAGGTAAAATCGGCCGCCGCGAACTACTAAAAGGTGCTGGTGTAACGGCTGTCGGTGCAGCAGCATTGTCAACGCCTGCGACCAGGGCCGAAGCTGCGGCGAAAGCCCCGCGTTGGGTAATGGTCATGGATTTGCGCAAGTGTATTGGCTGTCGGGCCTGCACGGTTTCCTGCAAAGCCGAAAATGACGTTTCGCTTGGCAGGTTCAGGACCGTCGTACAGGAAAATACTTATGGCACATTTCCCAATACGAAGAAAAAATTCTTGCCGATCATGTGCAATCATTGCGAAGGCAACAAGCAGGATGGCGTTCCGCCTTGCGTAAAGGCCTGCCCGGAATATCCC
>JAOUPW010000305.1 GCA_029879665.1 Rhodospirillales bacterium
CGAAACCGGGCGCATGGAAATGAAGAAAGTCTCGCCGACCATCAGTCCGAGCATGGACATCCAGATATCCAGCAACTTCGAACGCCTGTTGTTTGAACTTTACGGCCGTGACGGTGCCCGGGTTGCCGAGACCATGGACGAATTCCGTGAAAGCGGAAAGTTTTCCGTCGGCAACAACGTGCTCGGCGCGGCCCGTGAAATGTTCACCGGCGGGCGCTTCGACGACAACAAGACCCGCGCCACCATCAAGCGGATTTACAAGGAAACCGGTGAGTTGCTCGACCCCCATACGGCGGTCGGGGTGGCGGCGGCGTTGGGCGCCCATCTGGACGCGGACGTGCCGATGATCGCACTGGCCACCGCCCATCCGGCCAAGTTTCCGGATGCGGTCTATGAGGCGACCGGCATTGCGCCGCCCCTGCCGGAAGCCCTTTCCGACCTGATGGAGCGGGAAGAACATTGCCAAACCCTGGCCAACGACCTACATGCTGTTCAGGCCTATATTTCCGAAAGGGCCCAAGTTTGAGGGAAAAAATGGCATGAGCGTCGAAATAACCACCTTAGCCAACGGCATGCGCGTCGTCAGCGATTCCATGGACGCGGTCGAGACGGTGTCCGTCGGCGTCTGGGTAGGCGTCGGCGCACGTTTCGAGCGGCCTACCGAGAACGGCATTTCCCACCTGCTTGAACATATGGCCTTCAAGGGTACCAAACGCCGCTCGGCGCTGGCCATCGCCGAGGAAATGGACGCCGTCGGCGGCCATCTCAATGCCTATACGTCGCGGGAAAATACGGCGTACTACGCCAAGGTGCTGAAAGACGATCTCGCCCTGGCCGTGGATATTATTGCCGACATCCTGCAGCATTCGACTCTGGACGAAGAAGAGTTGGAACGCGAGCGCGCCGTCATCATTCAGGAAATCAATCAGGCCAACGACACCCCTGACGAAGTTGTGTTCGACCGATTCCAGGAAACCGCTTTTCCCGGACAAGCCATCGGCCGCCCGGTGTTGGGTTCGGTCGATCTGGTGCGCGGTATCGGCCGCGACACCATCGCCCAATACATGGCCGATCACTATAGCGCTGAGCGCATGGTTCTGTCGGCTGCCGGGCGTGTCGATCATGGCCGGTTGGTGGAACTGGCGGAAGAAAAATTCCGCGACCTTCCCGCGCGCACCGATCATATCCGTGAACATGCGCAATATGCCGGCGGCGACAGCCGCGAAAACAAGGATCTGGAACAGGTGCAACTGGTGATCGGGTTCGAGGGACTGCCCTTCGAAGACCCGGACTTCTTTGCCTCTTCGGTGTTTTCAACCGCCTTCGGCGGCGGCATGTCGTCGCGCCTTTTTCAGGAAGTACGGGAAAAACGGGGATTGGCCTACAGCGTCTATAGTTTTCACTCATCATATTTCGATGGCGGACTGTTCGGCATTTACGCCGGCACCGGGGAAGCTGAAGTCCGCGAACTGGTGCCCGTGGTCTGCGATGAGTTGCAGAAAATCTGTGAAAACGTCACAGATCAGGAAATCGAACGCGCCCGCGCCCAAATCAAGGCGGGGATTCTCATGTCGATGGAAAGCACGTCGTCCAGGTGCGAGCAGAAGGCGCGCCAGATCCTGGTCTATGGCCGCCCGTTGACGGTGGAAGAGGTGGTGAAAAAGGTGGTCGCCGTAGATGCGGCCGCAGTCAGAAATTTTGCCTCACGCCTTAAAAGTTCAACGCCGACCCTGGCCGCCCTGGGCCCTATCGGCCAGCTGGAATCCTTTGATCAGGTTTCGAAGCGGCTCAGCAATTAAGCGTGGCCGACGGTATCCGAGAGCATTCTCGGATCAACGCCCAGCTTGCCCATGGCTTGTTCCCATTTGTCGTCGAGGTTTTGGCTGAACACGAGATCGTTGTCGGAGGGAACGTGCAGCCAGCCGTTGGCCTTGATTTCCATGTCCAGTTGTCCCGGCGCCCAACCGGCGTAGCCAAGGGCGAGCAGGCTTTGTTTGGGGCCGCTGCCGCGGGCGATATCTTTCAAAATGTCGACGGTCGCCGTCAGGCCCAGGGTCCCGCCGACGACAAGGGTCGCGTCCTTGAAATAATCGGGCGAATGAAGGACAAATCCCCGTTCCGATTCTACGGGGCCGCCGAAATGTACCCGGATCTGGTCGTTGGCGCCGGTCGGTACGATGCCGAGTTGTTCAAGCATATCGGGGAAGGTGAGGGATTCCAGCACCCGGTTGACAACCAGTCCCATGGCGCCTTCGGAACCGTGGGAACACATGTAAATAACCGTTTTGGAAAACCGGGGATCCTGCATTCCCGGCATGGCGACAAGAAGATGCCCGGTGAGGGAAAGGCCGCTGTCACCAAGCTTGTCGTTTGAAAAGCTGCCGGGGGGGGTGTTTTTAATCATTATCCTCTATATGGGTTGCGCTGGCCGGGCTTAAAAGACATTACGTGGGCAGCCGGAAAGTCCTTTTTTTGCTGTTTAATCATTATATCAGATTTAGGATCGGCAGTCATGGTAAACACTGTGTGATGAAAGTAAAACTATCTCATGATTCCGGGATGTTGGCGGTATGATCGCAATCGTGTTCCAGGTTATGCGCTTGTTCAAGGCCATGCGTTTTATAAGGATTGTACCGTTTCGCTATGAATAAATTCAGTTTCGCGTGGGCCAGGTCAGGGGTCCTGATGATTGCGGTCCTTTATGCCGTGTGGCCGGGCGTGTCCCATGGGGCGTCGTCGTCCTGGGAGCGGACTGATTTTTCCTCCGTGCGGCTGATTGCCTCGACCACGGGTACGGGAAATTCTAAACAAGTCTCCCTCGGCCTTCACTTCCAGATGAAAAAGGACTGGAAGATTTATTGGCGTTCGCCGGGCGATGCCGGCTATCCGCCGCAATTGGACTGGTCCGGGTCCGAAAATTTTTCCGGCGCGGAAATGTTCTGGCCGGTGCCGGAGCGTTTCTCGGTGATCGGTCTGGAAACAATGGGCTACAAGAACGAGGTGGTCCTGCCCATTACCGTGACGCTTAGGGATGCGACCGCTCCTGCGGATCTGAAGGCCAAGGTGGATTATCTGGTTTGTTCGGAAATCTGCGTTCCGGTTGAGGCCTCTTTAAGGCTTTCGCTGGCGGTTGGCGGTGCCGGGCCCAGTTCTTTCTCTCATCTGATTAGCCGGTATGCCGCTCGTGTGCCCCGGGGCGGCGGCACTCAGGGGATTACTATTGAACGGGTGGAAGCGTTTCCATCCGGCAACTTTCTCCGCGTCACCGCCCGGGCCGATGCGCCGTTTGCCAAGCCGGACATCTTTGTCGAAGGTCCGCCGGAACTGGCATTTGCGCCGCCCCGGGTGTCGTTGAAGAACAAGGACAGGCTTGCCGTCCTCGATGTGCCCCTGTCCGGCGTCAAGGATCTGAAATCGGGACTGATCGGCGCCAGCCTGACGCTGACCCTTGTGGACGAACCACGCATGAGCGAGCGCCGCCTGGAAATCGCGGCCTTGCCCCCAGGTGCCGCGTTAGCGAAGTTGGATCTTCCCCCTGCACGGAGCGACCGGCCGCTGTGGTTGATCCTGGGCCTTGCCGTGCTCGGCGGGCTGATCCTCAACCTGATGCCGTGCGTGCTGCCGGTCCTATCGCTCAAGCTGCTGGGCGCCATCGGCCACGGCGGCGGAGAAAGCCGGATTGTACGACTGAGTTTCCTATCGTCCGCCGCCGGCATCCTGTTTTCGTTTTTGGTTTTGGCGACGGCGTTGATTGTTCTGAAGCTGTCAGGGGCCGTGATCGGATGGGCATCCAATTCCAACAC
>JAOUPW010000306.1 GCA_029879665.1 Rhodospirillales bacterium
GCGCCATTCGTATCCGGTGTAAAGGAACGCCTTGCCGGACAACTGCAACTCGGTTCCGTTTTCATAAATCAGTTGATAATTGACCCGGTATTCGAAGGTGTCTTTGCGGCGGATATTGGCGCGGCCAGAATAGCTTCCCTGTCCTGGGGTATAACCGGCAATCCGCCAGAAGCCGCTCAGATTTTCGGTCCTGTGGGATTTCCATTTGTTCCAGTCCGGAGACTCATAGGGCCACACTTCGTTAAGCCGGGTGACTGTTTCATGTGACAGCAGGCGGCGCCATTCCCGGATCGTGCCGATATCCTGGGTTCGCAGCGTCGGCCAGGTCCCAACATGGGCACGGACGATATTGGCCCAACCGGCGCCTCCCCGCCGCTGAAGGGCGAGGCGAGCATAGCCGTGACAGCGGGCGCAACGCCGGCCAATAAGCGGGTCGCCGGGAGTTTCCTCATAACCGGGGCGGCGTTCAAGACTATAGCGGTAGGGTTCCGCCTCAGACGGCGCAAGACCGGCGGTGGAGGTCAGATGTTTTAACAGAATCAGCCGCTCATCGTGGGATATCTTCACGCCATAACCGCTGGCTTTGCGCCGGAGGGTCATGATCCATCCTTCCGGCGTTTTGCGGATTTGACTAATACCCTGATAGCCGCCGCCGTCGAGAGGCCGATGACAGGACCGGCACCGGTAAGCAAGAACCGCGTCGACGGATGACATATCCTGTACTTGGGTCTCCACCTGGGCCTGCACTTGTGGAGAAAACGCCACCAGGACGCTGAAGGCAAGAAACACCCCTCCGGCCCTTATTGCAGCAAGGATCTGGAGCATTCGGCGTGTGCCTGTGGCGGGTAAAAATCCCATGGAGACTATAAAATCAAATCAGGCGTTAATAAGCCCTTATTAGACGACCCGATCCGTAATATTAAGGTAAGAACGCGGGTCAAAGAAATAGTAATGGAAATTGCCCGGGCTGAACACAAAATTAATTTTAATATCAATATATTAGTTGAGTTATTTAAAGGATAGAACATGGCTGAATTCTCACTTTTCAACATCGCGTCGGTGGTTATCACCCTGGCTGCGGGCTTCGGTTATCTTAACCACCGCTGGCTGAAGATGCCGCCTTCCATCGGCCTGGTGGTGATCGCACTGTTGGCATCCTTCGGGGCGATCGGGTTGGATGTGCTGTTTCCGTCTTTGGGATTCGCCAACGCCATCCGCGGGCTATTGGCGAAAATTGATTTTCACGAATTCCTGATGAAGGGAATTCTCAGCTTTTTGCTGTTCGCCGGCGCCCTGCACGTAAACCTGAACGATCTTGCCAACCGCAAGTGGGCGATCGGATCGTTGGCAAGCATTGGTGTCCTGTCATCCACCCTCCTGGTCGCGGGTGCGGTGTATGGCGCCGCCGGGCTAATCGGCGCGGAAATCCCCTTTATCTATTGTCTCATATTCGGCGCCCTGATCTCGCCCACCGATCCGGTCGCGGTTCTGGGAATCCTGAAAACGGTCACGGTTCCCGACTCCCTGAAAGCCAAGATCGCAGGTGAAAGTCTTTTCAACGACGGGGTCGGGGTGGTGATCTTCACCATCGTCGTCGCCATCGCCGCCGGACCCGGCCTGGGGCAGCCGCTGACGGCGATGGGCGGCGTGAAACTGTTCGTCATGGAGGCCTTCGGCGGAGCCGCGCTTGGATTCCTCTTCGGCTTCGTGATTTACCGGGCCATGAAAACCATCGATGACTACAGCCTCGAAGTGATGCTGACCCTGGCTTTGGTGATGGCGCTCTACGCCGCCGCCTTCGCTCTTCATGTTTCCGGGCCTATTGCCGTCGTCGTCGCCGGGATCCTGATCGGAAATCACGGCGCCCGTTTCGCCATGAGCGAAACCACCCGCGTTCACGTCAATACTTTTTGGTCGCTGCTGGATGAAATCCTCAATGCGGCCCTGTTCCTGCTGATCGGCTTCGAAGTCATCGCGCTGACCTTCACCGAACAAATTACCACACTGATGCTGATGGCCGTGCCGGTAGTGATAGCCTCCCGCTTCCTTAGCGTCGCCGCACCCTTAAGCCTGCTCAAGCTCAAACGCGCGTTTACCAAAGGAGCTATCCCGGTTCTGACCTGGGGCGGATTGCGCGGCGGTATTTCGGTGGCGCTGGCCCTATCCCTGCCGGAAACCCCCTACCGGGACGCCATCCTGGCCATGACCTATGGGGTGGTGGTGTTTTCCATCGTGGTGCAGGGATTGACGGTTAAACATGTCATTCGATGGTTGGTTAAATGATCGTCCGGTTTAGGTCCCTCCACGAGAGGCCCCACCGAATCCAAGTTTAAGCCGTTTCCGGGGTGGACCCCACGGCCGCAATCATTACGGAAGCCCGGAGAATATATCGATTCTTTCTTGCATCCGGCCCCTATTCCGTTCAGGTTTTACCGGACGGAGAGCAGATTTAAGGAGTCCATGACATGGCCGAACCGGGCGGCACGGATCAACCGACCAAGCGGCGAGTTAACCGGATCGTTGCCGGGATCGCCTTGGCACTGGCCGCCGCCGTGGTCGCGTCTTTTCTGTTCGCATCCAAATTCGTGGAAGACGAATATCAACGGGACGTACAGGCCTGGCAAATTCGTCTCAACATCGTCGCCGACAGCCGCGCCGCCTCCGTCAATAGTTGGATCGACGGCAACTTCACCAATATGCTGGAACTAGCGGAAAATGCCTCGCTGCAACTCTACCTGACCGAACTTGTGCTGGCCGAGGGCTCGGCGGCCAATGCCGGAGAACGCCTCGCGGAAGCTGAATACCTGAGGACCCTTCTTATCGACACCGCCAACCGGAGCGGATTTTCCGCCCCCACCGGCGAGGAAGTGGCGGCCAACGTGGAACGGGTGGGGATCGCCGGCATCGGGCTTGTCGATCAGTCCGGCAAGGGCATCATCAGCACACCGGGCATGCCTCCCATCTCGCCTGAAATCCGCAAGGCCGTCGCCAAGGCCCTGGGCGGCGAACCGGCACTGGTGGATATATACCTTGGCGCCGGCAACCAACCCACCATGGGTTTCGTCCTTCCCATCTTTGCGGTCCAGGGCGAACAAACCGGCGGCATCGGCGCCGTGGTCGGAATCCGGACCGTGGGCAAGGATTTGTATAACCTCCTGAAACAACCGGGCGACACTTCGCAAACCTCGGAAACATATCTGGTCCGCCCCTCCGGTCCTTCCGTGGAATACATATCGCCGCTTGCCAACGGTACGCCGCCGTTGAAACTGAAACTATCCCGGGATGACGATAGCCTGTCGGCGGCCTTCGCGCTTAAAAATCCGGGAAATTTCGGGACCAAGAAAGATTATGACAGCACCGAGGTATTGACTGTATCGCGACCGCTAGCGATCGCTCCCTGGGTTCTGGTACGCAAAATCTCCACCACAGAAGCCCTGGCGGAAACCGAGGAGCGGGTTCAGACCCTGTTTACGGTTCTTGTCCTCATTATCATTTCCGTCAGCGTCGCCCTGATTGCCGTCTGGCGGCACGGAACCTCGTTGCGCGCGGCCGAAGCGGCGGAAAACTATCGCTTGTCTTCCAATCGATTTGAAAATCTGAGCCGCTTCATGCGCATCGTCACCGATAGCCAGCCGACCCAGATCGCCGCCGTTGATAAACAAGGCCATTACACCTTCGCCAACCGGCACGCCGCCAACGAAGCGGGAATAAGCCCGGAGGACATCAAGGGAAAATCCATGGCCAGCGTCATCGGCCCGGTCAAGGCCAAGGTATTCGCACAATTGAACCAAGAATCCCTGGC
>JAOUPW010000013.1 GCA_029879665.1 Rhodospirillales bacterium
CAATTGAGACGTTCTCGCCAGCGTATTAATAATCTTAATTTCTTTGAAAAAGTTAGCGTCGAGCAAACTCCTGGAAGCCAGCCTGACAAGACCGTGATCAAGGTTGATGTGGAAGAAAAATCGACCGGTTCTCTTTCCGTAGGCGCCGGGTTCTCCACCACCAATGGCGCGTTGTTGGACATGAATGTCCGGGAGCGAAATCTTCTTGGCCGGGGGCAGGATTTGCGCTTGAGTTTTGTTCTGGCACAGCGTCGGAGTCAGATCGACTTAGGGTTTACCGAGCCTTATTTTCTTGGCCGGGAAATATCCGCCGGGTTTGATGTTTTTCACACAACCACGGATTTTCAGAATTCAAGTTCTTTTGACTCGCGGGTCACCGGCGGCGACCTAAGAGCGGGCTACCGCATTACAGAGGATCTGTCGCAAAACTGGAAATACACGGTCAAAAAATCCGAAATCCGAAACGTAGATAGCGGCGCCTCAATTTATATTCGCGCATCTGAAGGAAAGCGCACTCTTTCGGAAATTTCCCATGTTCTGACGTACGATAAGCGAAACAGTATTATCCGACCGACCGAGGGATATTATCTTCGTATGACCAATGATATCGCCGGACTGGGAGGGACGACGAACTATATTCGGAACAGATTCGACGCGGGTAAATATTATCCCATTACGGATCAATGGATATTGTCCTTAAAAGGGAGCGGCGGATATATCTTCGGAATTAATCAGGATGTTCATATTCTCGACAGGTTCTTTCTTGGCGGCGATGATCTAAGAGGTTTCGCTTCAGGCGGCGTAGGCCCTCGGGATAGCGCCACCTCCGATGCCCTGGGCGGTGAATGGATGTATTCGGCGACGGCTGAGCTTTCGTTTCCTCTGGGGCTTCCTGATGATTTGGGCGTTTCCGGGAAAATTTTCTCCGACCTTGGAAGTTCCGGTAAAATTTCACCCTCGGGTTCAACCGTCGTCGATACGGGAAGCGTAAGAGTGTCCCTTGGTGCCGGAGTGACCTGGATTTCGCCATTCGGTCCTATTGGGGTGGATTTTGGCTTTCCAATAGTTTACGAAGATTTTGATCAAATCGAAAACATCCGTATTAATTTTGGAACTAGGTTCTAAGAATGCCCTTATTCAAGAAGTCGCTTCTCACCTTATGTGCTTTTACAGTTTTTTTCCTGACGTATTCAATGCAGGTTTCGGCTCAGGAAAAAGAGAAGCAGGGTCTGATTCAGGTCAAGATTGCCATAATCAACATTGATGCAATCCGTGCCAATGCCGAAGTCGTGAAAGATATCCAACGTCAGATCAAAACACTTCGCACTGAATTTCAAAAAGATATTCAAAAAGAAGAAGAAGAGCTTCGCAACGCAAATCAGGAACTCGCGCGGCAGCGTGGAATTCTTTCTCCTGAGGCGTTTGCCCAGGAGCGAAAGAAATTTGAGCAACGCCTTGTTGAGGTTCAGAGGCTTGTCCAGAATCGCAAGCAGGATCTGGAAAAGGTAAGAAGCGATGCATTGCGTCAGGTGGAAATTAAATTAAATAAAATCGTAATTGATATCGCCAATAAGCAGGGCATTACGCTTGTATTAAGAACTGAACAATTGATTTTTTGGGCCAAGCCTTTGGAAATCACCGGCGTTGTTTTAAAGGAATTAAACGCTGTCATGTCTTCCTTAAAAGTTGCCGTGCCTGATATGAATCCTAAAAAGAAGTAATCTATGGCCGATCCGCGTTTTTATTCCGTAGCAGGCCCTTTTACCATTAGAGAGCTTGAAGCGATTTCGCTTGCCCATGTGCCGGACGGCGTAAAAATCGACGAAGAATCCATTTATGTAGACGTGGCTCCACTTGATTCTGCGGGGCCGGAACACGTTAGTTTTTTGGATAATAAAATTTATGTTCCGGCTTTTTCAAAAACCCGCGCCGGAGTGTGCCTTGTTCATCCCGATCTGGTTTCCCGTGCGCCGGAAAACACCATTTTGCTGGTGACGCCTGAGCCTTATCACGGTTATGCGCGAATTGCGCGGGCATTCTACCCATTGGCCCCGATAGCGGGTGAAATCTCACCGTCTGCCGTCCTGGACCCGACTGCATCCCTCGGCAGAAACTGTCAGGTTGATGCTGGTGCGGTTATAGGTGCTAATGCCGAAATTGGCGATGGCTGCCATATCGGGTTTAATTCGGTGGTCGGCCCCGGCGTCGTGTTGGGCAGGGGGGGGCTTATCTCCCCTTCGGTTACGCTTGTGAATTGCATTATCGGCGATAATGCGATCATCCATTCAGGGGCGCGGATCGGGCAGGACGGTTTCGGTTTTGCCCTTGGCAAAAGCGGACACCTCAAGGTCCCTCAATTGGGCCGGGTGATTATCGGCAATGATGTTGAAATCGGTGCAAATACCACCATTGATCGGGGAACCGGGCCAGATACAGTTATCGGTGACGGCTGTAAAATTGATAATTTGGTGCAAATCGGTCATAACGTTATCCTTGGCAAGGGATGCGTCGTCGTGTCCCAGGTTGGAATTTCGGGAAGTACCAAGGTGGGAGATATGGTCATATTCGGAGGTCAGGCGGGCTTGGCAGGGCATCTGACCATTGGGCCGGGTGCTCAGATTGCCGCACAGAGCGGGGTTATGCGTGATATTCCTCCCGGAGCAAAGGTCTGCGGATCTCCCGCGATGCCAATTCGTCAATTCTGGCGCGGTGTTGCATTGGTCGAACGGATGATCAAAAAAGATGGCAAGAAATAAGACGAGGATTTCTGATTAATGGATTCTGCAAATATAAAAAATGATACCGCGTTGATCGATATCCGCCGGATCATGGAAATGATTCCTCATCGCTATCCTTTTTTGTTGATCGATAAGGTTACCGATGTGGTTTCGGGACAAAGCGCCATAGGCATTAAGAATGTCACTATAAATGAACCTTTTTTCAAAGGCCATTTCCCAGGCCATCCGGTTATGCCGGGTGTTTTAATTATTGAAGCCATGGCCCAGACATCCGCGGTGCTGGTCGTTCATTCCATGGGTGAGGATGCGGAAGGGAAACTCGTTTATTTCATGTCCATTGATCATGCCCGGTTCAGAAAACCCATTGTCCCAGGCGATACGATTCATATTCATGTAACCAAGGATCGCAGTCGCGGTAATGTCTGGAAATTCAAGGGAGAGGCCCGGGTTAATGATACCGTAATGGCCGAGGCAACCTATGCCGCAATGATTGTGGATAGTTAAATGACCAATATTCACCCGACTGCTGTTATCGAAAATGGTGCTGAGATTGGCGATAACGTTTCCATCGGTGCGTATTCGGTGATTGGCCCGAACGTTCAGCTGGAGGATGGCGTTGAATTATCTTCGCATGTGGTCATCGCGGGCCGGACTAAAATTGGCGCGAATACACACATCTTTCCTTTTGCTTCATTAGGCCATCAACCTCAGGATTTGAAATATAAAGGCGAAGAATCCGAGCTGGTTGTCGGTTGTAATAATATTATTCGCGAACATGTTACCATGAATCCCGGTACCGAAGGCGGTGGCATGGTGACGACTATAGGTAACAATTGCTTATTCATGGTTGGTTCCCACGTTGCCCATGATTGCCAGATTGGCGATCACGTGATCATGGTCAATAACGCAACCCTGGGCGGGCACGTTTCCATTGATGAATGGGCGATTATTGGCGGTTTGTCGGCCGTCCATCAATTCGTGCGGATCGGCCGGCATGCCATGATCGGGGGTATGTCGGGAATTGAAAATGATGTTATTCCCTATGGATCGGTTGTTGGCAACCGGGCCCGGTTATCGGGCCTCAATATAGTAGGGCTAAGGCGCCGGGATTTCGACCGTGAGACCATTCATGCCCTTCGCAATGCCTATCGCCTGTTGTTTGCGCAGGAAGGTACCATGGCGGAACGTCTTGAAGATGTCGCCAGCCTCTTTAGCGGAACTGAACCGGTCATGGAAATTGTCGATTTCATACGGGCCGATTCATCGCGCTCCATTTGTCAGCCAAGTTTGGAAGATGCCGCGTAAATTGGGCATTCTTGCCGGTGCCGGCGACCTGCCGAAGCGGATTATTCATTCTTGCAGAGCGACGGGCAGGGACGTGTTCGTCATCGCCTTTAATGGACAAACCTTTCCTGAAACCGTTTCGGATGTCGATCATCAATGGGTGCGGATGGGCGCCTCGGGCGCCGCTATTAAGGCATTGAAAAATGCCGGTGTTGAGGATCTGGTAATGGCCGGTGGCGTGCGCCGGCCGTCTCTTGCTTCGCTCATGCCAGATTTCAGGACCATCCGCTTTTTGATCAAGGCAGGGTTTTCCTCTGGTGACGATCGTCTGCTTCGTGCCATTGTCCATGAACTGGAAGCGCAGGAAGGGTTTAACATCGTCGGCGTGGATAGTCTTCTTCCCGATGAAGTGGCGTCCGCCGGTGTTCTGGGAACCCATATTCCCGATGATCAGGCGAGGAAGGACCTTGTCTGTGCCGCCCGTGCGGCACGGGAAGCCGGTGCCCTTGATATCAGCCAGGGTGCCGTCGCTCAACTGGGGGCCGTTTTGGCGGTGGAAGACGCAAGCGGCACCGATGCGTTGTTGGAAAGGGCTGCTAAATTGAAGGGCGATGGGCCTGGCGGGGTTCTGGTCAAGGTCAAGAAGCCCGGACAGGAGCATCGTGTCGATCTGCCGGCTATCGGTGTTTCAACGGTACGTGCCGCCGCCGCAGCCGGGCTTCGGGGCATAGGTTTGGAAGCAGGCGGCGCCTTGATCATTGACCCTCCTGCGGTGATTGAAGCCGCCGACAAGGCCGGACTGTTCATCATCGGTATTGATGCGTTAGGACAATGATATTGGCCGGAAAACCTGAAAATCCACTCATATTTCTAGTTGCCGGAGAACCTTCCGGCGACATTCTCGGTGCCCGTTTGATGGCCGCTCTTCGTAGACGGCTTGATGGCCAGGTGCGCTTTGCAGGCGTGGGCGGCAACCGGATGGCCGCCGAAGGATTGGAAAGCCTGTTCCCCATGTCCGAATTGTCGGTTATGGGCCTTGCCGAGATATTGCCGCGCCTGCCGCACCTCTTGAAGCGGATACGGCAGACGGCAGACCTGGCGGAGCGCCTTCGACCTGACATTTTCATAACAATTGACTCCCCGGATTTTTCATTTCGGGTCGCTCGAAGGTTGAAAGGCAAAGGATTTCCGCTGGTTCATTATGTTGCGCCGTCTGTCTGGGCTTGGCGACCGGGCCGCGCCCGGAAATTGTCCAAGTTCCTGGATCATGTAATTGCCCTGTTGCCGTTCGAGCCTCCGTTCTTCGAGAAAGTTGGCCTCCCGTGTACGTTTGTCGGTCATCCCGTGATCGAGGGAGGGGCGGATGCTGGAGACGGTGCGGCATTCCGTAAACGGTATGGAATTTCATCTCAAACCCCGGTGGTTTGCGTATTGCCTGGAAGCCGTATCGGAGAAATTCGTCGTCATTTACCGATTTTTGAAGAAACCGTGCAGCGGCTGGGATATTCCCGGCCGGGCCTTGTGGCTTTGGTTGTTGCGGTTGAGGAACATGCCGATGAGATTTTTGATGCGTGCAAGAATTGGCCCGTTTTGACACAGGAAATCAGTGATTCCAGCGAAGAAAAATTCGATGCTTTTGCCGCCGCCGATGTCGCCTTGGCGGCTTCGGGTACAGTGTCACTTGAACTGGCCATGGCTGGAACGCCTGCCGTCATCGCCTACAAGATGAACCTGATAACCGGGTGGATTGCCCGGCTTTTAATCCGTGTTCCCTATGTGAACCTGATCAATCTGGTACTGATCCGCCCAGCCGTGCCGGAATTGTTGCTGGAACAGTGCCGTCCACGAAAACTTACCGAAGCTGTTGCCGGCTTGCTGGATGATGAAACTCTCAGGCATACTCAGCTGGAATCGGCAGCGGAGGCCCTGGATCTTCTGGGCCGGAATGGTCCGTCTCCCAGCGAACGGGCTGCGGAGGTTGTCATGAATTTTTTAAATAAGCCCCCCGAGGGAGGAGTGTAAAATGGCTGTTGATACCAGTAAATTCAGATTTCTTCATACCATGATCAGGGTCAGGGACCTTGATAAATCAATAGATTTCTACTCCCGGTTTCTGGGTATGAAACTGCTTCGCCGGACGGATTTTCCGGCGGGGAAGTTCACGTTGGCGTTTCTTGGCTATGGGGATGAAGAAACCCATACCGTGGTCGAGTTGACCCACAACTGGGAACAGGAAGAAGACTACGACATTGGAACCGGCTTCGGTCACCTTGCCATCGCAACCCCGGATATTTACGGCGCCTGCGAAGCGATGGAAAAAGAGGGCGTCAAAATCCCGCGTCCGCCGGGGCCTATGAAGAACGGCACCCGGATTATTGCCTTCATAGAAGACCCGGACGGATACAAAATCGAACTGGTCGAACGGGACTAGCCTCGGGACAGGATTATCGGGGATAAATATTCCCTGTTAATCTTTCCCCGATTTAACGGCCTATTTCCGCTTGTTCAGCGTAACGAACTTACGTTCGTCGTCGCCGACGTAAAGCTGGCGCGGACGTCCAATTTTTTGCGACGGATCCTCGATCATTTCGTTCCATTGGGCGACCCAGCCGACGGTTCTGGCCACGGCGAACAGAACCGTAAACATGGATGTCGGAATTCCCATGGCCCGGAAAATAATTCCCGAATAGAAATCGACGTTGGGATAGAGTTTCTTTTCGACGAAGTAATCATCTTCCAGGGCAATGCGTTCCAGCTCCATGGCCAGCTCCAGCAGGGGCTCGTCACGGACGCCAAGTTCATCGAGAACCTCATTGCAGGTTTTTTGCATGACCCGCGCGCGCGGGTCATAGTTCTTGTAGACCCGGTGGCCAAAGCCCATCAGACGGAAAGGATCATTCTTGTCCTTGGCGCGTTTGATGAATTGTTTGATATTCTTTTTATCGCCAATTTCCTCCAGCATGTTAAGAACCGCTTCATTGGCGCCGCCATGGGCCGGTCCCCAAAGAGATGCAATGCCGGCGGCAATGCAGGCAAAAGGATTGGCGCCACTGGAACCCGCAATCCGGACCGTCGACGTTGAAGCATTTTGTTCATGATCCGCATGCAGAATCAGTATTCTGTCCATTGCCCGGGCGAGGATGGGATTGGGTTTGTACGCCTCGCATGGGTTGGAGAACATCATGTATAAAAAATTCTGGGGAAAGCTAAGGTCATTCCTTGGATAAACATAGGGCTGTCCAATGGAATATTTGTAGGCGTTTGCGGCAATGGTTGGCATTTTCGCAATCATGCGGAAGGAAGCCACCATTCGGTGCCGGGGGTTATGGATGTCGGTGCTATCGTGATAAAAGGCAGACAGGGCGCCGACAACGCCGCACATAATCGCCATAGGATGTGAATCCCGGCGGAACCCGCGGAAAAAGTAGTTGATCTGTTCATGGAGCATGGAGTGATAGGTGATGTCATGCTCGAATTTTTCTTTCTGAGCGCCCGTCGGCAAATCCCCATAAAGAAGGAGGAAGCAGACTTCCATGAAGTCCGAACTTTCGGCAAGTTGTTCAATAGGATAGCCGCGGTAGCGCAAAATTCCCTTGTCGCCGTCAATAAAGGTGATTTTTGACTGGCAGCTTCCGGTGGAAGTATAGCCCGGATCGTATGTGAAATGATCCGTATCATCGTAGAGTTTCCTGACGTCGATGACATTGGGGCCGCACGTTCCCTGGAAAACGGGCAACTCGTACTTTTCGCCCGTAGTGTTGTTGGTCAGAGTGAAGGAGCCTGACTTCTTGGGCGCGCTGATCGCTGTTTTTTTCGCCTGTTGCTCCCCTTTTTTTCGGGCATCAGGCTTAGACACGCTACTCGCCGTTTTTTTATTCATTTTTTTCGCAGCCTTTTTCGCAATTTTTTTTCCGGGAGACTTTTTCACTCGTCTTTTCGTTGCTCGCTTGGTCATATCACCCTTCCCTTGATTTTGGTTTTCCTGCACGAACGATCATTCGGTTGTTTCCGTAACGTCGTTAATCCGGCCCAGCGTTTCTTCACGGCCCAGAACCTCCATTACCTCGAAAATTCCGGGAGATGTCGTTGACCCGGACAATGCCGCACGAAGCGGTTGGGCGACCATGCCCAGTTTTAGACCTTCTTCCTCGGCGAATTTGCGAACCGTTTCTTCCAGATTCGCAGTTGACCATGCAGAAAGCTGTTCAAATAGACGGTGCAGGCGTTTAAGCCGTTCCCGGGTTTTTGTGTCCAGTATTTTAGCCGCTTTTTCGCTTAACGGCAAAGGTCGCGTAAACGCGTAAAAGGCAGCATTTTCAGCAAGTTCCAAGATCGTTTTGGCACGTTCTTTCAGGCCGGGTATCCCGCGCAATATTCTCCCCCGTGTTGCTTCATCCAGAGCGGTCCCGGTCTTTTCCTCCAATATTGGAATAATAAGACCCGACAACCGCCCGTCCTCGGCCTTTCGGATGTAATTTCCATTGAGATTGGTGAGTTTATCCATATCGAACCGCGCGGCCGCCTTGCCCACTCCGTCGAGATCGAACCATTCAACGGCCTGTTCACGGCTGAAAATTTCGTCATCGCCATGGGACCATCCCAGGCGAACAAGATAATTGCACAGCGCTTCCGGTAAAAAACCCATCTCCCTGTACGCTTCAACCCCCAAGGCGCCGTGCCGTTTGGAAAGTTTTGCTCCATCCGCCCCATGAATCAGGGGGATATGAGCGAATTCAGGAATGTCCCACCCCATCGCCTTGTAAAGCTGGGTCTGGCGAAAGGCATTGGTCAGATGATCGTCGCCCCGGATCACATGGGTTACGCCCATGTCGTGATCATCGACCACCACCGCAAGCATATAGGTCGGCGTTCCATCGGCGCGAAGCAGGATCATATCGTCAAGCTGGGTATTGGCGACCGTAACTTCTCCCTGCACCAGATCGTTGATTACGGTTTCTCCAGTCTGCGGCGCCTTGAAGCGGATCACCGGGGAGATTCCCGCCGGTGCCTCGGTGGGGTCCCGGTCCCGCCAGCGTCCGTCGTAACGCAGGGGGCGTTTTTCCTTTTTTGCCGCTTCTCTCATTTCCGCCAGTTCTTCCTGAGAACAATAACAGCGGTAGGCGCCGCCTTCTTCGAGAAGGCGGTTTGCCGCTTTCACGTGCTGATCTATGCAGGAAAATTGCGATACTTCATCACCATCCCAATCCAGTTCCAGCCAACGAAGGCCGTTTAGAATTGCGGCGACGGCTTCTTCGGTGGAACGCGCCCGATCCGTATCCTCGATCCGGAGCAGAAATTTTCCTCCGTGATGGCGGGCGAACAACCAGTTGAACAGCGCCGTGCGCGCGCCTCCGATGTGGAGGAAACCGGTGGGGGAGGGGGCAAAGCGGGTAACGACGGACATGATCGGTTCTGACAATGAAATATTCTTGATTTATAGTACGGGATGTCATGTAGCACATAATGTTAGCAAGTGCAGCATTCTCATTGAAAAATGTATAAGAATTTGGCCTACTTTATTTTTAATAAGAGCAATTCATTTATTGGTTGCCTGCAATTGGGTACTTTAAAGCAGGGCCTGATGGCGTGCCTGTCGGATGAACGGGACCGATGGGTTCTGTGGCTTCCGGTTCTTTTTGGTACCGGTATCGGCGTGTATTTTCTCCTCCCGGTTGAACCGCCGGCCTGGATCGGAGCATCCGTTCTCGCCGCGGCGGTGATTTTTGGACGGCTGGCTCATCGGCGTCCGGCCCTTCTGGTTCTGATGATCGGTCTCGGCGCCGTTTCTTTCGGCTTTATGGTTATTCAGATGCGGACCGTTCAGGTTTCCGCGCCGGTGCTGACCGATCGCCTGGGCGTCGTCAGCGTCACCGGCCGGATCGTGGTTGCGGAAACGTTGCTTCGGGGGCGCCGGGTCACCCTCGAACAACCCACCATCAGCCGGCTGAAGCCGGCTGAAACGCCGGCACGGATCCGCATTCGCCTCAATGGGACTCAACCGGATTTCAGGCCCGGGGATTGGATCATGGTGCGCGCGTCTTTGTCGCCGCCGCCGCCGCCGGCCGCACCCGGCGCCTTTGACTTTCAACGCCAATCCTATTTCAAGCGTATTGGCGCCGTCGGTTTTTCCCTGGGTCAGGCAAGCATTCTGCCATCGTCCGGGGAAACCGGGAATATGTCTTCCGGCCTGTTCATTGCCAATCTTCGCCAGGACATTTCCGCACGGATCCGTCGACAATTGGACGGGGATGCCGGCGCCCTGGCGACCGCCCTGATGACCGGCGACCGGGGTGGAATTACCGATCAGGTCATGCGGAATATGCGGGATTCCGGATTGGCTCATCTGTTGGCCATTTCGGGACTTCATATCGGTTTGGTCGCCGGCATCCTTTTTTTTACGTTTCGCGCCGCTCTGGCCCTGATCCCGCCCCTCGTGCTGCGCTACCCCATCAAGAAATGGGCGGCCGCCGTGTCGATCACGGGCGCGCTGTTTTACGCCCTGATCGCGGGCGCGACGGTTCCGACCCAGCGCGCCTTTCTGATGATCGGATTGGTGCTGATGGCGGTGTTGCTGGACCGCCAGGGGTTGTCTATGCGGATGGTTGCCTGGGCCGCGGCCATCATTCTTCTGTTGAAGCCGGAAAGTCTGCTGGGGGCCAGTTTTCAACTATCCTTCGCCGCCGTCGCGGCGCTGATCGCCGCCTACGAAGTGATTACGCTTTATCGCCGCAAACGGGAAACGGGCCCGTCCGGGTGGGGCCGCCGGTTCGGCTGGTATCTGGGGGGGATCGCCATCAGTACCCTGGTTGCGGGGCTGGCGACGGGCCCCTTTGCCATCTATCACTTCAACCGGTTCGCGGACTATAGCCTGGCCGCGAACATCCTGTCGGTTCCGTTGACCGCGCTCTGGATCATGCCCTGTGCGGTCGCGGCGTTTCTGCTCATGCCGTTCGGTCTGGAACATCTGGCCCTGACGCCCATGGGGTGGGGGATCGAGGCGCTGATCGGAATTTCCAAGACCATTGCCGGTTGGCCGGGCGCGGTCACTTTGGTTCCGGCCATGCCGACCGGGGCCTTGGCGGTGATCGCCGTGAGCGGGGTATGGTTGATCGTGTGGCGGCGGCGTTGGCGGCTGTGGGGACTTGCCGGGATCTTGGCCGGTCTTGCCGTGATTCCCTTCGTCCGTTCCCCGGATATTCTGGTCGATGGCGGCGCCAAACTGCTCGCGGTCAAAACAGCGGAGGGGGGATATGTATTTTCAACCCTGCGTGCGGCGCGCTTCAATCGGGATATTTGGCTCCGGCGGGCGGGTATCAGCGTTCCGCCCGCGCCCTGGACCGATCTTGGGAAGGCCAAGGAGGCGCGTTTCCGTTGCGACTCCCTTGGCTGCCTGTACCGGGCTTCGGGCCGCACCGCGACCCTGGTGCAACAGGAAGGCGCGCTGCTTGAAGATTGCTGGAGTTCCGACGTCATTGTCAGTCTTGTGCCGGTGCGCGCGCCTTGTCCGGTGCCTCGGCGGGTGATCGATCGGTTTGACCTGTGGCGCGAAGGCAGCCATGCACTATGGCTGAACGGGAACGGAGTGCGGATCGAAAGCGTGAACGAACATAGGGGCGACCGGCCCTGGGTGGTCCGGCCTAGGGGGCGTACGGGTGGAAAAGAGAAATAAGGTTCTTTAGGCGCCGTCTGTACTTTGTTAGCAGCACGGCCAAGCCAATATTAATCGTGGAAAACGGATACAACGAATTTAAGTGCAAAATAATAATGCCTCCAGTTTGTTCATAAATTTATGATTTTAATTATTAGAATAAATACTAGCGGGAAGAATAATAAATTTATATTTAGAAAATAGCCGTTAAAGTTGTATTGTTTTGTCGACATAACTCGCCAAATCAACATCGGCGATACATAAGTATGAAAAGCAACAGCTAAATTGAGGACCGAATAGAAAGTGTGCAGAAACTTCTCAAGAGTGGTCTTGTTACAAACGAATAATGGAGTGCAAACGTAATAAGTTCTTAAATTCTTTAATAACAGGAGAAAGTTATGAAGAAAAATTTTAAATCTTTAGGCCTCACAGTCGTGTTTTTTTTCATTATCGCCGTAAGTTTTTTTTGTTTGAATCCTAATATAGCTAATGCTGAATCACAATTTAAGGTTGGACAGAAATATAGTGGGCTTATTCAGCTTCAAAAAAATGGCCGGAGCATGCAAATCCCTCTTCCTCAAGGTGAATGGGTGGTTTCAGGACTTGAAGAAAAACAATCGCCAACTTCAAAGTCTAATATGGTAAAAGTCTATTTGTTTAACTTTGATAAAATAAGAAAAATTGTTAAAGGTGTTATCGTATTCTGGTTTCCAAATGAAAATTTTTCTTTAGGCTGGGCAGCAGACAAATGGTGCAATAGAAAAAATCATCTTTATAAAAAAGTAAAAAATAATTACGCAAGCACTAATATTGATTGCTGGGGGGTGCACTTCGCAAGAATGACCAGTTCCAAATATCAAGCAGCAATAGATTCTTTAGCTTATGCACATAGTAACGGTTACAAGGTTCCTATAAATACCGTTTTTGCTAGATTTAAAAAAGTTGAGTATGCTGAAACGCTTCAGATATCATATTACTTTAATCCTGAGGTCGAGGGAATATCATCACCCGAATATAGTGACACTAACAACAGTGATTATCACCCGACTAGAATTGGCCAATATCCTGATAAAAAGAAATATGTTGATAAAATTGTTGATTGGGCAAAGAACTGGAACAAATTTGTAGACTTGGGTTTTGAAGGCAAATTAACGGCATCCCAGATGTCATCCGGTAAATGATACCCCCCTAAATAGAGCAATAAAATA
>JAOUPW010000307.1 GCA_029879665.1 Rhodospirillales bacterium
ACAGTTCGTCGTCCGAACCCGAGCCACTGCCAAGAAAACCCGCGACAGAGGAAACAGCGGGTTCTGCCGCATCTTCTTCTTCGGCTTCGGGCGCCGCGCCGCCGTTGCCGACAGGGGCGCTGTCCTGAACGTGATCCAGCTTGAGCAGTTCGCGCAGACCGACCAACGGCAGCAGCCGATTGCGCAGGCGCAACACCGGCGATTCGTTGATCATTTCGATCTTGTTCTCGCCTTCGGCCGACGCCCGCACCAGTTCAAGCACACTGATCTGCGGCACCGCGAAGCGCTCGCCGCCGCACTCCACTATCAATGCCGACACGATCGCCAGGGTTAGCGGAATCTTGATGGTAAAGGTCGAGCCCTTGCCTTCTACCGACTTCAACTCAATGGTTCCGCCGATCTTCTCGATGTTCGTGCGCACCACGTCCATGCCGACGCCACGCCCGGAAACACTGGTAATCTTTTCGGCGGTGGAGAACCCGGCCTTGAAGATGAACTGGTGGATCTGCTGATCGGTCATACTTTCCAGTTCGCCTTCGCTGGCCAGGCCGTTATCCAGTATCTTCTTCTTGATCCGGTCCGTGTTCAGGCCGCGGCCGTCGTCCGAGATCTCGATGATGATATGCCCGCCTTCGTGAAAGGCGTTAAGGATAATCACACCCATTTCAGGCTTGCCCGCCGCCTTGCGGTCTTCAGGACCTTCCAGGCCGTGGTCGGCCGAGTTACGCACCATGTGGGTCAACGGATCCTTGATCAGCTCCAGTACCTGGCGGTCCAGTTCCGTATCCGCGCCAATCATCTGCAAATCGATCTTCTTCTTCGCTTCCATCGACAGATCACGCACGATCCGCGGCAGCTTGGCCCAGGCGTTGCCGATCGGCTGCATTCGCGTCTTCATCACCCCTTCCTGAAGATCCGACGTTATGTGGCTGAGCCGTTGCAGCGGCACCGTGAATTCGCTGTCATCATGGCCGCGCACCATCTGCAGCAACTGGTTGCGGGTCAGAACCAGTTCGCTGACCAACGTCATCAATGCTTCAAGCATCTCAACGTTGACCCGGATCGAGGACGCCGCCGCCGCCGATTCCTTGGGCGGTCCCTTTTCCGTAGGCTCCTTGGATTCCGCTTTCGCCGGAACGCCGGCAGCCGCTGGCGCCGGGGTTTCCACCTGTTCCGGAGCCGCCTCTTCTTCGATCTCGGCCGCCATTTCCGCCGCTATTTCCGACATTATTGTCCTGTCCGGCGCCGCCTTGACCCCGGCCGCTTCCGCCGCCGCGACTTCGGCCAGGAGATCGGCCGCGATCGGCGCGCCGAATTCGTTCAACGTAGGTCCGCTGGAGGTTTCTTCCTCTGCCGGCGCTTCCTCTGCCGGCGCTTGCGCCGCCGCGGGCGCGTTGCCGCCGGAAGCCAATGCATTCAACTCGTCGATCAGCGCCTGGTCCTCACCTTCCGGTTCGGCGCTGGTCTCTTCCAATTCCGCCAAAAGACCCTTGATGGTATCAATACAACGAAGGATCAGCGTCACCGCGTCCGGCGTCACCTCAAGATCGCCGTCCCGGAACTTGTCCAACACGTTCTCGCCCGCGTGCGCCACAGCCTCAAGACGCGGCAGCCCCAAAAAACCGCAGGTTCCCTTGATGGTATGAACAAGGCGGAAGATATTCTGGAGGATCTCGACGTTGTTGGGATCTTTCTCCAGATCGACCAACTGACCGTCAATAACTACAATGTTTTCAGACGTTTCCGTCAAAAATTCTGTCAATAAATCATCCATATTAGGATCCTCGGAATGTTGTATGCGGCAGGGCAATCGAAGCTTGGTCTGGATTGCTTCAAACCAAATGGGGATTGTTCTCACAAATAACGAGAGAATTATTCCCCACGCTTCCTTTTGTATTTAAAAGTGAAACAATTAATAAGGCTCTAACAGAGTCGGAGGCGCCCACACGCCGGATAAGGCAGCAAAGGAAAATATTAAACGAAAACAATATATTAGTATGTTAATTGGGGAAAAGAACCGCCAGCCGGAGCTCTTTATCCCCTGCGCTGGTCATTTCGATGTCAACGCCAACGTTTTGCGCCAGACGTGAGGTGAAATACCCGTGTATGTTCCGGGCCGTCAAATGGTCATCGGTCACATTCGGGTTCATGGCCTCAATCAGGTCATCTTTCATGCCTGCGCCCTGTCCAACGGCGGACACCGCCGCCGCCAGCCCTTCCGGTAACTCGGCGATTTTGACCGTCAGCAACCCTCCCCGGGGCAGGGCATCGACGGCAAGGTGCATCAGGTTGAGGATCAGCTTGGCCCGGGGCGCGGGAAGAGTGCGGTCCTGTTCATATTGACCCTGAACGGACCAATCGAGCGCGACATTTCCGTCGGCGAGAAGCCCGCCGGCAAGATCCCGGATTTCAGCCAGGCTGATGTTGCCGCCGGCGCTGGCGCCCATGCCGAAGGCCATGCGGAAAAAGGCCAGACGGCGGGTAACCTGCCGGGCGCTGCGGCCGACCAGGGCATAGGCGCCGTTTTCGCCCTCCATCCCCGGCGCCGCTTCGTCGAGAAGTTCAAGCCCGGCATTAACCGCGCCCGCCGGCCCCACCAGATCGTGACAAAGCCGGGAACAAAGAAGCTGCGACAACTTGAGCTCGTCCAGCATGACTCTTCTTGCCCCTTCCCAGTTTATGCACCCCTATTGTGGATCAGGTTACAACATTGCGACGGCGGTTCCTATGCCAACCTTTGCCGATTCGCCTCTGTTTCATCCGTAATTCGATACGGCAAGTCTTTCTAAGAACCTATTTTTATTAGTAAAGTGAAAATATAGACCATCGCCAGGGAGTTTCCCCAACCATGCCCGACGCCGATCAGCCGCCGACCGTCCCTCCCCGTCCGCCGTTTCCCAAAGGACGGCAGCTGGATGAAGATGCGTCCGGGGCCGTTGACGCCCTGCTGGAAGGCCTGCCCCGGGAACGAAGCCTGCTGATCGAATACCTGCACCGTATCCAGGACGGCCTTGGCCATATCCCGGTCGACCATCTCGCCGCCCTCGCCCATGCCTTGAAGTTATCGCAAGCGGAAGTTTACGAAGTCGCCACCTTCTACGCCCATTTCCAGGTCGCCGGTGAAGGAATAACGCCGCCGCCGTTAACGGTGCGCGTCTGCGGCGGCATCGCCTGCGAGATGGCCGGCGGCGGCGAACTGCTGGGCGCCCTGAAAAAAGCACTGGGCGACCGGGTTCAGATTCTTGCCGCCCCCTGTGTCGGCGCCTGCGACCGCGCCCCGGTGGCAAAAGTGGGCACCCGGGAAATCGGTCGTGCGGCCCCTGACTCCGTCAGCCGAGCCATCGACGGCGGCGAAACCGCCCAACCCGCGCCCGTTCCATCCGGAGACGGAACCTTCGAAATATACCGCCAATGCCAAGCCGGCGAACGGACCCGCGAAACCGTTATGGCGGAAGTGGACCGCGCCGGCCTCCGGGGCATGGGCGGCGCCGGTTTTCCGGTGACCAAAAAATGGCGCTTCGTTCTGGAAGCACCCAAGCCCCGGGTCCTGGTGGTCAACGCCGACGAAGGCGAACCCGGCACCTTCAAGGACCGCCATTGCCTGGAGACCAATCCCCGCCGGGTGCTGGAAGGCGCGCTGATCGCCGCATGGGCGGTGGACGCCGACGATATTTATATCTACCTGCGCGATGAATATGCCGGCATCCGCGCCCTGCTGGAACAGGAAGTCGCCGCCCTTGAAGA
>JAOUPW010000309.1 GCA_029879665.1 Rhodospirillales bacterium
CACCGCGTCGCGCAGATTTTTCTTGGAAGTTTCTTTACGTCCAACAACCAGAATGTCGTTGACGGTGAAGCCCAGGCTTTCCGAAACCGCGACCATTTTCCATTTAATGTGATCCCCGGCACGGTTGAATGAACCGCTTTGCCACAGATGCAGAACACCCCCGATAGAAACGACAACCGCGATAATTGCCGCCCCCACCCGGGTCGAACGGCGGCGCCAAAATGGCGTCACCCTACGGCGCGGACGATTCCGCTTTGTGCTGTTTCTCTTTGTCTTCTTCATGAGTCACACTCCGCGTTTTCTACCATCCAGTCGACAAGCTCCTCGAAGGAAATGCCCGCAAATTTCGCCTGCTCCGGCACAAGCGACGTCGGCGTCATACCCGGTTGGGTATTGATCTCAAGCATGAACAGATTTTTTCCATCGAACCGAAGGTCCGCACGCGTCACCCCCCGGCAGCCAAGGGCCTTGTGCGCGTCCACCGCCAATTGAAGGGTCCGGTCATAAACCGCCTTGTCGAGTTCGGCGGGAATGACATGAACCGAGCCCCCGTCGGCATATTTGGCATCGTAATCATAAAATCCGCGTTCGGTGGTGATCTCGGTAACCGCAAGCGCTCTGCCGCCCATCACCGCAACGGTCAGTTCACGGCCGGGAATGAATTTTTCCACCATCACCCGCCGTCCGTAAGGCCAGCTTGATTTTTTTAAGGGGAACTCGTTGTCGCCTTCCTTAATAATATGTACGCCGACGCTGGACCCTTCGTTGATCGGCTTGACTACGTAGGGCCTGGCCATGACGTCTCCGGCCAGGACTTCATCCCGGTTCGCGATCCTGTGTTCGGCGACGGGGATACCGGCGTTGGCAAACAAGGTTTTAGACATATGCTTGTTCATGGCCAGTGCCGAGCTCAGCAGACCGGAATGGGTATAAGGAATGTCGAGAATATCGAGCAGGCCCTGAACGCAGCCGTCCTCGCCGAAACGGCCGTGCAGTGCATTGAACACCACATCTGGCCGCGGGAAGAGACGGGTAAGAAGCGCTCCCATATCCCTCTGAACGTCTATCGACGTCACCTGATGCCCGACTTTTTGCAAGGCATGGGTAACGGCGGCGCCGGAGACCATCGACACTTCGCGCTCTGCCGACCACCCCCCCATAAGAACCGCGACCTTTCTCCTTTTGGGTTTGTTCATGGCTCGACTCCCTTCAGGGAGGGATCGGCGACGCCGAGCCGACGGATTTCCCATTCCAGGGTTACGCCTGTTTCTTCGAACACGCGGCGACGGATTTCCTCGCCCAACCCTTCCAGGTCGGCCGCCGTGGCCGCGCCGGTATTGATCAGGAAATTGCAGTGCTTTTCCGAAACCATGGCGCCGCCGCGCCGAAGCCCCCGGCAGCCGGCACGATCGATCAATTCCCAGGCTTTTGCCGCGGAGGCGTGGGAATCCGGCGAATTGGCGTCGGAAGGATTTGCAAATGTACTGCCCCCGGTCGGCGTGCGGATAGGCTGGGTGAATTCACGTTCGGACCGAATTTCGATCATCCGCCGGTCAACTTCTTTTGGCGTGCTTGATTTTCCCCTGAGCCGCGCGCCGGTAAATATCCAATCCTCCGGCACGCCCGAATGGCGGTAACTGAATTCCAAATCCTTTAATTCAAGTTCATGAATATTTCCAACCCTATCCAGAGCCTGGGCGGAAACCGTCACGTCCTTCATTTCTGAACCGTAGCAACCTGCGTTCATGCGTAGCGCGCCGCCGATGGTTCCGGGAATGCCGGACAGGAATTCCAGACCCGAGATGCCGGCATTCCGGGCGGCGAGGGAAACATTGAGGTCCAACGCCGCCGCGCCGGCAAAAATATCTTCTTCCTTAATATCGATATTGGCGAATCCCCGGCCCAGTCGCACGACCACGCCGGGCACGCCACCATCGCGGACCAGAATATTCGAACCGACGCCAATCACGGTAATGGGCACATCCGAGGGCCGGCCGCTCAGGAACACTTGCAGGTCCCTGGCGTCCTGCGGACGGAACATGACTTCCGCCGGGCCGCCGACCCTGAACCAGGTGATCTTGTTCAGGGGCGCGTTTTCCGTATAGCGGCCCCGCACCTTGGGCAGGCGGTCAATCAGGGTGATGGGTTGGCTGTGGGCGGCCATCATTCTCTTGCCTCCCATGCCCCTGCTGTTTTCCGGTCGGGATTTCGCTGCCGGGCGAGCCCTTCGGGAAGATCATGCGCCCATTGCGTGATGTTGCCGGCGCCCAGACAGACCACCATGTCGCCGGGTTTGGCATACTCGTTGACAATCTTGCTCAAATCTTTGGCATCGGGTAAGGGCACCGCCAGTTTATGCCCGTGAGAACGCAGACCGTCGACCAGGGCGTCCCGGCTGATGCCGTCAATGGGCGCTTCTCCTGCCGCGTAGACGTCCGAAACGATTACCGCGTCGGCATCGTTGAAGCAGGTGCAAAATTCCTCGAACAGGTCATGAAGGCGCGAGTAGCGGTGCGGTTGAACCACGGCGATAACCTGGTGATTGGGAACCGCGCTGCGAGCTGCTCTCAGTACTGCCGAAATTTCCACCGGATGATGGCCGTAGTCGTCGACAATGACGATACCGTCTACGACGCCGGTGCGGGTAAAGCGCCGGTTTACCCCCTCGAAACCGGCAAAGGCTTTCCGCAACACATCCTTGTCGATATCCATTTCGACGGCGATGGCGACGGCGGCGAGGGAATTCTGAACGTTGTGCGCACCCAGCATGGGCAAGCGCAGGCCTTTCAAGATCATGCCTTCTTCACTCCCCTTACGATCGGCCCCCTGGCGCCCGCCAACGACGACATCGTACTGAACGCCGTCGCCGATTGACTCCAGATTGATGGCACGCACGTCCGCTTGCGGGCTGAAGCCGTAGGTGATGATCTTCCGGTCGGATAACCGCGGGATCATCGCCTGGACTTCGGCATGATCGATGCACAGGGCGGCGAACCCGTAAAAGGGAATGTTTTCGACAAACGTTACAAAGGCGTCCTTGAGGGCATCGAAGGAGCCGTAATGATCCAGATGTTCGGGATCGATGTTGGTGACAACGGCGATGGTCGAAGGAAGCTTGGTGAACGTGCCGTCGGATTCATCCGCTTCGGCCACCACCCAGTCGCCGCCGCCAAGCCGGGCGTTGGATCCCCAGGCGTTGATAATACCGCCGTTGATAACCGTCGGGTCCATCCCCGCGGCATCCAGCAAGGCCGCAACCAGAGACGTGGTGGTCGTTTTGCCATGGGTTCCGCCGACCGCAATGGACCACTTCAGGCGCATCAGTTCACCCAGCATTTCGGCCCGCCGCACCACCGGCAAAAGCCGCTTGCGGGCGGCGGCGACTTCGGGGTTGTCCGCCTTGACCGCCGAAGAGATGACCGTCACCAGCGCCTCGCCAAGGTTTTCCGCGGCATGGCCGATGGCAATGGGTATTCCTAGCGCGCGCAACCGTTTGACATTGGCGTTCTCGCTGAGGTCGCTGCCCTGGACCGAATAGCCGAGGTTGTGCAGAACCTCGGCGATACCGCTCATGCCGATACCGCCGATGCCGACGAAATGAATGGTGCCGATGGTGAGCGGAAGGGTTCTCATGCCGCCACCTTCTTGCCGTTGTTTTCGCCGTTGGACTCCAGCAGGGCGGAAACCATGTCGGCCATTTTCTTAGCGGCGTCCGGGAGGCTGGCGGCGCGGGAAGC
>JAOUPW010000308.1 GCA_029879665.1 Rhodospirillales bacterium
CGCCAACGAAATCAGGCAGGTTGCCACTGCCTTCAAGGCGGGGCCGGACAGCGTGTTCCTGGGCGAGGCCGTTTCCGAAGAGCGCCTGCGCAGTCTCGCCCTCGATCAGTATCGGACGGTGTATTTTGCCACCCACGGTCTGCTTCCGGGGGAATTGCGCTGCCAGTCGGAGCCGGCACTGGCGTTGTCGCCGCCTTCGGCGGCGGTGTCGGATAAGGCCCTCGACGGGATGCTGGACGCAGGGGAAATCGCCGCTTTGAAACTGGATGCCGATCTGGTGGTGCTGTCGGCGTGTAATACGGGCGGCGGCGGCAGTGGGCCTTTGGGCGGAGAATCCCTCTCCGGCCTGGCCCGGGCTTTTTTCCATGCCGGCGCCCGTTCTTTGATCGTTTCTCATTGGCAGGTGGATTCAACCGCCACCACCCGCCTGATGACCGAACTTTTCGGGCATCTTGGTCCCAATAAAGACGGGGGAGTGCCGGAGGCTCTGAGGGCGGCCCAGACCGGCCTGATCTCCAGGCCAGAAACTGCACATCCCTTTTTCTGGGCGGCGTTTACCCTGGTCGGTGCCAATAAATAGAGCGTAATCCGCTCTCCGTTCTCGCCTGTACAATCTCTAGATCGTAATCGCTATAAAGTTCCAACATGTTGGGAGGAAATAAATTGTATCAAATTTTAAGAAAAATAAAGTAATATTAAAGTAATAGCAAAGAATAGATTGACAATTATTGATTATTTCTGATATTTTACTTCCAACTGAGAACGATAAGAGCAATCTTCCGGAGCAGTTTTTTTTTAATAAGTTCCTCGGCCCGTCCGTCCGGTCACCGGCCGGAAGTTATATTTAGAGCCGTGGTGTTGGAGAAGAGCGATGAAAAAGTATCTATTTGTGGCCATAGGTCTGTTGTTCGGCGCGGGGATAATGACTTCCGTGCCGGCGCTTGCGGAATTCGATACGGCCGAATTGCAGATGGTTGTCGTTAAATCGACCGACGGCGCCCTGAAGGAAGGCACCGTCATCAACGGCGCCAGCCCGCTGAAATTGAACCGCGGCACAAGCGTGACCTTGATTGGATCCGATGGTTCGATCGTGACCCTGAAGGGGCCCTATCAGAAAAGCCCGGCCAACGAGTTGAAGGGCAAGACGAAGGATCCCGGCATCGTTAAGGCCTTGGGCGCCTTGCTGTCTCAGCGTCAAATTTCCACCGCCGCGCTCGGGGTGGTGCGTTCGGCAACTCCGGCGGCGAGCGGGCAACTGCCCGACCCCTGGGCCGTTTCCATTAACCGCTCCGGCGATCGTTGCATCCGCAATGACTTCGTTGTGCTGTGGCGGGACGACGCGACCACTCGGGATACGGTGACAATCTCGCTTCCCGACGCCAACCTGACGGCGCAAGCCGACTGGGCGGCCGGAGATCGGATGTTGCCGATTTCAAGCAAGAAGTTCCGTGACCGGGGACGCTATACCTTCGAGTTGGGCAAGCAGCGCGTTTTGCTGACCCTTCACCGGGTGCCTGAAAACGTGAACGGGGTCGCCGCCCAGGCGGCATGGATGGCGAAAACGGGTTGTGAAATCCAAGCCCTCGCCATGCTTGATACGATCCGGTGAGGGCTCTTTTATAGTCCCTTTATCGCAGTTAAAGGCCGGTTTAAGGCCAATTTAATGAATGATTAAAGGGATCGGGTATAAACTGGTCATGCAATGATGAGTTGAAGTCGAACCAGCCTTGTAACGGTATGTGCAAGGCTGGTTTCATTTGCGATTTGAAAAATTATTAAGAGACGGCTTGGAAAAAGGCCCGTCCATGAATGCCCAGGAGAAAGAAGTCATTTCGGTGAGCGATTCCCGTCCCCGGACGGGAAAACGGCTGGCGATGACTTTGACCATCGTCTGGCTGGCCTGTGTCGTGGCCGGCTACGCCATGCCCCGGAATATCCAGGTTTTCGATTTCGTCGAAAAATGGCTGGCTGATCTGCGCGTCGCCGCGTTGACCCCTCCCATGCCCCGGCGCAGTGACATTATCATTCTGACCATTAACGAGGAAACGTTGCGGCTATTCCCCTACCGTTCTCCCATTGACCGGGATTTTCTATCCGAAGTTCTCAACTACCTTGATTCGGCGGCGGTCAAGGCCGTCGGCATGGATATTCTGCTCGATCAGCCGACCGAACCGGAAAAAGATAAAAAACTTGCGGACGTCATCGCGGGCATGTCCATTCCCGTGATTGTCGGCCTCGCCGGCACACGTGAAGGGCTGACCGATAAACAGGCGGCGTTTCTTGCTTCTTACGCACCGGAAGCGATCAAGGCGCAGGTCAACCTGGTCAAGGACGACAGTGACGGCACGGTCCGATGGATTTATCCCGGCCAGGAAACGGAAAGCGGGTTTAGTCCCGGGTTTGCTTCGGCGCTGGCGAAAGAAGGCGGGGTGACGCCACCCACCGACCGCCGTCGTCTGCTTTATCGTAAAGGAACGGACGGCAGCGTCGTTCCCTTTCCGGCCTTTCCCATACATCTGGTCAAATCCCTCCCCAAGCAATGGTTTGCCGGAAAATATATTCTTATCGGTGCCGACCTGGCGACCGAAGATCGACACCGCACACCGTACGCCACCATGATCGGTAACCACGAAGGATCGGTTCCCGGTGTTGTAATTCATGCCCTCGCCCTGTCTCAGATTCTGGATTCCGCCACGCCCAAGGATGGCGGGGTTCCTCTGGAAATGGCGATAATTGCCGTGACCTCGGCCCTGGGCGTCCTGCTCGCTTTTGTCAGCCTGCCGCTATTGATAAAACTTAGCCTTGCCCTGACGTTCGTCGGCGGCATGTGGATTGCGGGGTTCGGGGTTTACGATTGGGGCGGCCCGATCGTGCCGATGTTTATCCCCAGCGTCACTTTTGTCATCGCCGCGGCTATCGGCAATGCAATCGCCAGTCAACGCTACCGTATGGAAAAGGAACTGGCGGAAACAGCCGTCCGTGTACGGTCTGAATTCCTGGCGATGATGAGTCATGAAATCAGGACGCCGATGAACGGCGTGCTGGGGGTGATCGAGCTTATGAAAGGGTCCAACCTGAACAGGGAACAGGACCAGATGGCGAGTATCGTTCAGGATTCGGCAAAATCGCTACTCGGAATTCTCAATGACATTCTTGATTTTTCCAAGATCGAAGCCGGTCGCGTTGACATCAACCCAGAAGCGATGTCACTCAAGAGGCTGTTGAATGGTGTTGTGGCAACATTTTCTTCCGCCGCCGACAGCAAGGGAATCACTATTGACCTTCAAGTCGATGACGATGTTCCCGAATGGGTAAAAGCAGATCCAGTCCGTGTCCGTCAAATTCTGACAAATCTTGTCGGAAATGCGATCAAGTTCACGGAAAAAGGTTTAGTCAAAGTAAAGTGCGGGCTTGCTGAAGGAGAAGATGGGGCGAGGTTTTTGCTTTTCAGGGTTGAAGACGAAGGAATCGGCATATCGCCCCGGGCTCTGAAAAAATTATTTACGCCGTTCACCCAAGCCGACGAATCGACAACCCGCAGGTTCGGCGGGACGGGGCTGGGGTTGACCATATCGCGGCAGCTTACCGAACTGATGGACGGACGAATTGAAGTTGAAAGCGAACAGGGCAAGGGCAGCGTTTTTTCGGTTTATCTCCCCCTGGAAAAAGCGGCGACGGCTGCTACTGACGCAGGGCAGGATTTGCCGGAAATTGTACATGCGCCCGTCGTGCCCTCG
>JAOUPW010000310.1 GCA_029879665.1 Rhodospirillales bacterium
TATACCCCAGGACAGGGAAGCTATTCGGGCCGCGCCAATATCCGCCGCAAAGACACCTTCGAATACCGGGTCAATTATCAACTGATTTATGAAAACGGAACCGAGTTGCAGTTGTCCGGCAAGGCGTTCCTTTACACCGGATACGAATGGCGCAGCACCCTGAACACCGCGGACAAGTCTTTTGAGGAAGTCGCCGCCCTTTCGGCGGATGGAAATGTTCTCACCGGTCGCTGGTTCGAGACGCCGGGTGACGAAATCGGCGGAGATTTCCAGGCCGTGCGCATGGGGGCGGGCCTGTCCAAGATCATGGCGGTGGTTCCCCCGTACCTGAAAATGGATACGGTCGCCGACATATCCATTTACGGCAACGATCTTGTCGGAACCGTCAGCCTCGGCGCCGGCGTAATCATCCTGAAAGTGAAGGAATCGGGACCGAGCAGGATCGTTGTCGAGGCGAAGGCGGCGGACGGGGCATTCTCCGGGGCCAGGACTGTATCCGTCGGTACGGCCAGCGCCACGGGTATGTTCGCCGTTTACCGCAAGGTCGATTTTATCCGGGTGACACCAGCCTTCGCCGTCGCGCGTTCCAGAGGCGGCGGCCCCGGTGGGCGGGTGGTGCAGGCCCAGTTTGAAGCCGTCGCCTATGCTTCCGGCACCGATGGACGGGAAGGGACGGATGACGACTTGCGCATCGGCGTTTTGCCCGCGGCGTGGTCGTTGCGAAAGTTCGATGCTGCTTCCGAAACCATGAAGGATGTCGTGTCCGCCGGTTCGATCAACGCCCAGGGGTTGTTCAAGCCCAAGGCGGAAGATCCCTTTGCTTCGGGAAACCTGTGGGTCGAGGCCGTCGTCGAGGGTAACGGGGGCAAGCTCACCGGCCGCGCCCGACTGGTGGTAACGCCCCAGCGTCAGAACGAAAATCCAATCCGTTAGCAAATTCGTTAGAACGAGGATCCCGGGGTGCTCAGGAAAACAAGTTCTTCCTCGGTGCTTTCGCGGCCCAAAGCGGCGTTACGATGGGGGAATCGCCCGAAGCGGGCGATGATGTCCCGGTGGCGGTGGGCGTAGTCGATCAGGTTGTCATTGCCGAGGGCTTTAAAGAGCATTACGGACCGCTCCTGATCCTCCAAAACCTCGCTGTGTTCAAAAGGTAGGTAGAGAAACATTTTCTGAAACGGCCGCAGCAAAGCATCGAAGCCCCGTTCCAAGGCGGAAATGGAAACCTGACGGGCCTTGGCGTCGGTAGAAAAGGCCCGAGGCGAACCACGGAACAGGTTTCGCGGGAACTGATCTAACATGATAACAAGCGCCAAGCTTCCTTCCGGGGTTTCCGCGATTCCGTCATAGACGCCCATGGAAGCACGTTCATAATCATCGAGAAACCGATCATGGATTGCCTGGTCAAATTTCTCGTCTTTCTTGAACCATACCTCCCGGATTGAACGTCCCTGATCGGTGTCTTCAAGCCAGAAATCGAGAACCTTGAGCGTGATATTCATGGGGCCGTTTCCCGGGTAGAGAATCGTCTGATTTTCCGTGGCAAAAAACCGGAAAAACTGGAATTTTAAGCAAGTTAGGAATATAATAGTAAACGTAATAAAATAAACCTTTGCAAGGAACTTATCCCATGCCCCTCAAGGATCTCCTCGTCCACATTGATAGTTCCGATCAATGCCAGTCCCGCCTGGAAACGGCGCTCAATCTGGCGCAAGCCAACGACGCGCATCTGACGGGCGTCTTCGTGGTTACGCGGCCGAACATACCCGCCTACATCGAAGCCCAGATCGGCGCCGAAGTAATCAAGGCGCAGATCGAAGAAGGCATGCGAGCCGCCGATGAAGCGGAAAAGATGTTCAGTGCCAAGACCCAATCCGCCGGCGTTAAATCCGAATGGCGTAGCGTCGAAGGCGATCTTTGCGAAGTTTTGGGTTTGCATGGGCGCTATGCCGACCTTGTCATCGTCGGTCAGCGGGATCCGGAAGGTAGTGACATGATGGCCAACAGTGACATGCCCGACCGCCTGATTCTTTCTGTCGGTCGCCCGGTGCTGGTCGTCCCTTATGTCGGAACCTATCCCACAATCGGTCAACGGGTCATGGTCGCCTGGGACGGCAGCCGATTGGCGGCACGCGCGGTCAATGATTCCCTGTCGCTACTTTTGGGCGCCAAGACGGTGAACATTCTTGCCGTTAACCCCAAGCGCGGAACGGAAGGTCTGGGCGATGTCCCCGGTGGCGATATCAGCCTGCATCTTGCGCGCCACGGCATCAAGGCCGAGGCCCAGCACCTGACGTCGGGCGATATAAGCGCCGGCGATATGCTGCTGTCCCGCGCCGCCGATGCCGGTGCCGACCTGATCGTCATGGGGGCCTACGGCCACGCCCGTTGGCGCGAATTGGTGTTGGGTGGCGTCACGCGCCACATGTTGAACCACATGACCGTGCCGGTGTTTATGAGCCACTGACGCTCATTTAAAAAAGGGATATACAAGAAAGCCGCTTTAAGCGGCTTTCTTTTTTCATCGGGTTTATGCGATGCCAGAACCGCTATCCCCAAACCAGACCGGAAATCATCCGATAAAAAAAATAGGTGAGGGTTGGTAGAAACATGAAGGCCAGCAAACCGGCCAATATCTTTAGTCCCTTTTTTTCGATCAGGAGCAGGACCGGTCCCAGAGTCAAACCGCTGAGCAACAGGGCACCGCCGACCGACACGCCGAAAACGAAAGAATCCGTCCGGAATCCATAAACTCCCCAAAGGGTCAAAGTGAAGGACGCAACGATTACCAGCAGACTGATAAACCTTCCCCGGATGGCATTTTTCTTGATCTTTTCCGTTATGACTGCCCCCGTTCGATGGCTCTGGGGTCCAATGCATCCTGGATGCCGTCGCCCAGGAAGTTAAGCGCGATTACCGTGACGAAGATCAGCAGGCCGGGATAAAACGCGAGGGCCGGTGCGGCGAAGATCAATTCCTGAGCGTTGGTCAGCAGGTTGCCCCAACTGGGGATCGGAGGCTGGATGCCGAGGCCAAGAAAGCTCAACACCGATTCCAACAGGATGATGTTACCCGCCGCCAGGGTGGTGGCGACAATGATAGGCGAGGCAAGATTGGGCAATATGTGCACGGCCATGATGCGAAGTCCGGATGCGCCTTGCGACCGGGCCGCCAGCACGAAAGGCCGTTCGCGCAGACTAAGCGCCGTACCCCGCACCAGCCTTGCCACCGTGGTCCAGCCCACAAGGGCGACGATGACGATGATGCGGTAAAGGCTCACCTGTTCCGATTGAGCGAGAGCGTCCGGCAGACCCAGCTTGCCGAGATCAATCGCCGCCAGCACAATCAGTAGCGGCAGCAGGGGCAGGGCGATGATGCCGTCGGTGAAGCGCATGAGGAAGGCATCCAGCCAACCGCCGTAATACCCGGCAACCAGCCCGATCAGGGTGCCCAGGATCGCCGCCGCTACCGCCGCTGTCAGGCCGACCAGCAACGACACCCGACCTCCGTCCAGCAGCCGTACCAGGACGTCCCGTCCCAGCTCGTCCGTGCCCAGGGGGTGAGCGGCGGTCGGCGCAGCGAAGCGATTAAACAAATCTACGGCGACGCCGTCCGTGCCCAGCGCCGTGGCCACCAGAGGGGCGGCGAGGGCTAGGCCCGCCAATATGATAAGCGCAACCCCGCTTCCCACCGCCAACCGGTGCTTTCCGAACCGCCGCACGGTGAGCACTATTAC
>JAOUPW010000311.1 GCA_029879665.1 Rhodospirillales bacterium
CGTCACACTGATTTGGATGCGTCCCGGACCGCGCGCCAGATCTTTTCCGGCGTCAACGGCATATCGAGATGGTGGACGCCCAGTGGAGACAAGGCATCGACCACTGCACTGACGACCGCGGGCAGGGCGCCGACCGTGCCCGCTTCACCTGCGCCCTTGACGCCGAAGGGCGTGACGGCGGTTGGCACGGGATGACTTTCTACATGAATATCCGAAAGATGGTCGCAATGAGGCATCGCATAATCAACGAAAGAACCGGTAATCAACTGTCCGCTTTCCGGATCGTATGAAATCTGTTCCATCAAGGCCTGCCCCAACCCCTGGGCCACACCGCCTTGAATCTGCCCTTTAACGATGGCTAGGTTCAGAACCGTTCCGACGTCATCAACGACCGTATAGGATTCGACCGAAACCTTTCCGGTTTCCGGATCCACCTCGACTTCGCAGATATGGCATCCATTCGGAAAGGTGGCATCATTCGTCGAGGTCCAGGCGGAAGCCGTCACCTCTGTACCGGTCCCTTTCACCAGGTCCTGCAGACTTGACGTTTTGTTGGTGCCTCGGGCACGGAACACTCCGTCGCTGAAATCAATCTGATCGACAGGCACACCCAGATGATCCGCCGCTTGGGGCGTCATTTTTTCCAGAATATCCCGTGCGGCTTGATTAAACGCCGCTCCTGCCGCACTCAGCGTGCGGGAGCCGAACGTCCCGGTTCCTTTCGTTACCCGTTCGGTATCGCCCGTAACCAGATGCACGGTATCAGGGGCGAGGCCAAGAACCTGCGCCGCCAACTGACGAAACGAAGTCGTGTGTCCCTGTCCGACATCATGGCTGCCAAGAAACAGCGTCGTCATTCCGGTTTTGTCTATCTTGATTTCGGCGTATTCCGGATTTGGCTTGCCAAACGGCCCGCCTGCAATCTCGATGGGGTTGGAAATTCCGATTCCCCGTAGCCGGCCTCCGGCTTGCGCGGCCTCCCGCCGGGCGGGGAACCCCTCCCAGTCGGCAACCTCTATGGCGCGATCCATGACTTTGGGAAAATCGCCACTGTCATAGGTGTAAACCAGCCCGGTTTTAAAAGGCATCTCATTGGGTTGAATCATATTACGGCGGCGGAGATCCACCCGGTCCAGCCCCAGTTCCGCTGCCGCGACGTCGATCACCCGTTCAATAACATAGGTAGCCTCGGGCCGCCCCGCGCCCCGGTATGCGGAGGTTGGATTGGTATGGGTATGCACGCCTTGGACGTCGACATAAATACATGGCGTGCGGTAGACGCCTGCAAGCCCGCCTAGGTTGGCGGTTGGCGGATGGGGGGTCATGGCATTCAGATAGGCGCCCAGGTTGGCCAGTGTCTTTACTTTCAGCCCGAGAAATATCCCGTCCTTGTCCAACGCCAAGGAAACCGTTGTCAGGTTGTCGCGGGCATGGCAGTCAGAGATAAAGGACTCCGTTCTTGTTGGAATCCAGCGAATTGTGCGTCCGGTTTTTCTCGCCGCCCATAGCACCAGGGCCTGTTCCACATAAGGGCTGTTTTTCATGCCAAAAGAACCGCCAACATCGCCCGAAATAATGCGCAGTTTTTCAGGTTCGACCCTGAACACATCCTTGGCCAGGATGTTGCGGACTCGATGCGGGGACTGGATGCTCGCGTACAACACATACTTGTCCGCATCTGGATCATACTGCCCAATGGCACAACGCGGCTCGATCGGATTTGCGGATACCCTCGATATCCGGAGTGTCAGCTCGGTAACATGGTCCGCGCGCTTGAACGCATCCTCGGCCGCGGCGCGGTCGCCGCGTTCAATCCGGAACGAGATGTTCCCGGAAACTTCCGGCCAGACCAAGGGGGCGTCGTCCGAAGTGGCATCCGCCACGTCCGTGACGGCGGGAAGGTGGCTATACTCGACCTCAACCGCCTCCGCCGCGTCTTCTGCCTGGAAGCGCGTTTCGGCAACGACAATCGCCACCGGATCGCCAACGTAGCGGACACTTTCCCGCGCCAGTAAATCAAACGGCGGATTGATCATGGGCGTTCCATCCGGTCGATCGAAATTGGCCACGGCCTTGATGCCGCCGAGACCGTCTTTCGCCAGATCCTCGCCGGAGAAAACTCCGATAACGCCGTTCATTTTTCGGGCGCTGTCTATGTCAATGGAAATGATCCGCCCCGCCGCGAGTGGAGCGCGAACAACATACATGTACGCTTCGTCGGAAAAGCGGAGATCGTCGGTATAGCGGCCCCTGCCTCGCAACAGGGGTTCGTCCTCGTCGCGAAGGCGGTGTTGACTTTTTATCTGTACGTCTAGGGTTGTCATTGTATCGGCATCTTTGGGCTTCTGCCGTTCATCCAAGTTCCATACGGTTCCGAATGGAAATCATAGCCCCCCTGGGGCGGCGGGAAAACCTAATATTCCCCGAACCGCCACACAGAGAAACCTTCCCATTTTAGCTCAAATCCGTCATGGCCGCGCCCACGTATTCCTGGCGTACATGCACATCAAGAACAAATGCGGCGCCGGCCTCAACCCGGGCCAGGGCATTTTCAAGCGCCGCTGGCAGGTCGGCGAGATCGGTAATCGGTCCTTCCGCTTCCAGGCCCTGTCCCCGAGCCAGCATTGCCAGATTCGGAGCCGGTCCTTCCATGCGCTGTCCGATGGGGGCGTTTTCCACTGGACGTCCCCTTTTCTCCGCCACCTTCTGTTGATGGTTTTCGTCGTTGTAATAGGAACGGTTGTTGGCAATCAAAAATAGAATGGGAAGTTGAAGGGTTGCCGCATTCCATATGGAGGTCAGGCCCATCATGTAATCACCGTCGCCGAGTATGGCGACGGCAAACCGTTCTGAGTCGATCTCCCGCAACGCCAACGCGGCGCCAACGCCAATGGACGGACCGGCGCCCAGGCCGCCGCCGCCCGTATGGCCAAGAAAATCATGCGGATGTTCTATGACGTTGGCATTGGACGGCCATCCAAGCGGACGGCCGGTGATGGTCATTTTTTTGTCCTTTGTGGCAAGGGCAAATGCGCGCGCCATATCCATGAGGCCGATTTCACCTGAGCTTCCTGGCGCGTCAATGGCCGGGTAGCGCCGTTTCGGCGACGGTGCGCCCGGCTTTTTCTTTTCCAAGGCTTCAACCATCCGGCGGGTGGCGGTTTCCGGCACGGTGGGAATATTCACATCAACAGCGGGCAGCGAGCCATAATCCATGTTCCATCCTCTGTGAATGAGGAAATCGTTGGAAACCGAAATAACAGGAGGACGCGGGGCATCGCCCGGGAAGGCAAGTTTCAGGGCGCTGCCGGAATCCAGCCAGTCCAACATCAGAATGGCATCTGCGGAATGGATTGCTTCCAGCACCGGCCCCTTCAGCCGCCAACCCGTCTCGCCAACAAAGGCCGGGTGCGAACTGGGAAAGCTGGCCGGTAGCTTCATATGCGTTGTTGCCCGGGCGCCGGTCAATTCGGCGAGCCTAATCCTGTCCTGCCATCCTTCCTCGCTGCGCGATGTTCTGCCGCAGAAAATAAAGGGACGTTTCGCCGTCGAAAGAATCTCAATTGCCCTTTCCAATTCCGCAACCGGCGGTTCCGGATCGGATGGCGCCTGATAGAGGGACACATCATCTAGTTGCGGTGGAGTTTCCAGTTCGGCTTCCTGAACGCTTACATCCATACAGATATAGACCGGGACGCAGGGTCGGGCGTTCGCCAGCATGGTGCCGCGGCG
>JAOUPW010000312.1 GCA_029879665.1 Rhodospirillales bacterium
AGGGAAGGCCGACATTGCCGGCATTGGGATGGATGATGGAGGGAAGATAACCACGCAGGGAAAGCCCACTCATCTTCAGGATCATAGCGCCGGCGAGGGCGCTCAGGATCAACGAGCCCAGGGCCGCCAGCGAGATCATGCCGACATCGCCGGACGGGTATTCCATTTTGGTCAGGGTTGAAAAAATCAGGGACGGCGTTCCCACCACCATGACCAGAAACCCTACCCGCCCGGAATCATATTGTTTCTTGAAGTGGGCGAGCGCGTACCCGATCCCGGCGCAGACAAAGACCGGAAAGATGATTGAAAAAAGTTCTGAGATCATGATCGGCGGTCCCGGCAAAACGGAACAGGCGCCACCCCTGGGATGACGCCTGAAACCATTAATTCAGTCGCGGCGGGTCTTACCGCTTCAACTCCGCCAGGTCCAGTGGCAACTTCACCAGTTCGTTGCGGGCGGCGGACAAATCCATAGCCATGGTCAATATCAGGTTGCTGTGGGCTTCGGCCGCCGTCGCGTGCGGCGTTTTCAGGCCGGTGTGGATGCGCGCGTACCACTCGTTGGTTTCCTCGCGCACAGGCCCCCACATCTGGCCGTCGTAGATATCCCCCGGCGGATAGCTGGTAAGAAAATCCACGTGGCGATTGTATTCCGGCTTGAACCCTTCCGGGGCATAACCGGCGCCCTGCGGGATTTCCGTCGCCATAACGTGGTCGCGGTGGGTGTCTTCGATGTCGATCACCCCCTGGGTGCCGACGATGCCGATTTCCAGTCCGTAGACTGCCCCCGGCCAAACCACGGGCAGAGCCCAACTGATGTTCATGCTGAAAATGGTGCCGTCGTCCATGGTAAAAATACCGAAGGTGGAATCTTTGGTTCCGTATTGCGACAGGGCGGTATCGATGGACTGGGCATAGACCGAGACCGGCTTCTTGCCTTCCATCAGCCACATGCACATGTCCAGGCTATGGGTGCCGGAAACCACCATCGGCGTCAGGTTGTGACGCTGGTTGGTACGGCGCACGGTGGCGATGGGCACCATGCGATTCATGAAAGCGCGGGTCACCACCGAGGTCACGTGACCGATCTGGCCGGTGACCAGGCGTTCCTTAGTGACCAGAAAACGGCGGCGGAAGCGCTGGGTGTAACCAACGACGGCATCGATCTTGTTTTTTTCGATTTCCCTAAGAACGTTCAGGGATTCCTCGGCTTCGGTGGCCAGGGGTTTTTCGATGAACAGATCATGACCCAGTCCGGCGGCCAGGATGGTCGGCGCCGCGTGATGGTTCTCGTCGGTGGCGATGATGGTGGCGTTGACTTCCGGACGCTTGATCAGTTCCTCATAATTGGTGGTAAAGAAATCCGCCTGACAGTCCTCGGCCAGTTTTTTACCAATTTTTTCGTCAATGTCGCATAAGCCGATCCAGCCGATGCCGGGATATTCCCGTGCCAGCATGGCCCGAATGCGCCCGATGACACCACACCCGACAATGGCCAGGCCGATTTCTTTTTTCTTTTGCACCATTTTAAAGCCTCTCAATTTTCAATATTAACGTCGGCGGAAGATGCCGTCATAGAAGGTAAAAAGGACGACGACAATCAGGACCGTTCCGATCATATTTTCCGACAACACCCACCAAATCGTTTTGTCCTCAAACACGTAGAGCGCACGGCGCAGGTTTTCGTCCGCCAACGGCCCGAGAATGACGGCCAGCACCATGGGCGCCAGGGGGAACCCGTACTTGTGCAGGATGAAGCCGATAATTCCGGAGGCAAACATGACGTACACGTCGAAATAATTCAGACTGACGGCAAACGCCCCGATCACGCAGATGGGAATAATCAGCGGCATCAACAGGGTGCGCGGCAGGCTGAACAGTTTGACACAGGGCTTCACCAGCACGATGGCCATGCCGTACATCAGGAAGTTGGCAATGATCAGCGCGAAATAGATGAAATAAATCAGGCCCGGGTTTTCCGTCTGGATGGTCGGGCCAACGACCACGTTCTTCATTTCCAGTGCCGCCAGGATTGCCGCAGCAGCGGCATTTCCGGGAATACCCAGCGCCAACGTCGGCAGCATGGAACCGCCCACATTGGCATTATTGGCAACCTCGGCGCTGACGATGCCTTCGTAGCTGCCCTTGCCCCATTTTTTGCGTTCTTCCGGCTTTGCCCGGCGTCGGGCGATATCGTAGGACAGGAACGAGGCGACGTTGGCACCGGCGCCGGGTATGGCGCCGATAATAGTGCCGATCAGGCCGGAACGCACGGCGGTCCGGGAATATTTCCAAAGCATGCTGAACGGCGGGATGATGCGGCCGACTTCGGCGGGAATGGAATAGGGAATCTTTTGCGGCAGCACGCGGAGAATTTCGGTTAGACCGAACAGGCCGATCAGGATCGGAATGTAGCTGATGCCATCTTCAAGAGTATCGATGCCGAAAGTAAATCGAGGCACGGCATGGATCTTGTCCAACCCAACAAAAGAAATAAGCAGGCCGATCCAGCCGGAGATCCAACCCTTCAAAGGCCGCTCGCCCGCGCTCATGGAACCGCAGATGGCGATGCCCCACATGGAAAGCAGGAACATTTCCCAGGAGCGGAAATGCAAGGCCAGCGCCAGGATTGCGGGAATAAAGGCGATCAGCAGCAAAATACCAACCCAGTTGCCGAGGAAGGAAGAAGCAATGGCTGTGCCCAGCGCCAGGCCGCCTTCGCCCTTCAACGCCAACGGATGGCCTTCCATCATGGTCGGTACCGCGTCGGGGGTTCCCGGGATGTTGATCAGCACGGCGGAGATGGCGCCGCCGAAGACGCTGCCGGTATAAACGCCGAGCATGAACATCAGTGCCACATATTGTTCCATGCCCACCGACAGACCGATCAGCAAGGCCATGGCCATGGTCGTCGACAGCCCCGGCATGGCGCCCCAGAGAATGCCCAGCGTCGTGCCGGCAAGACAGACCCACAGCATATAGGGGGTAACGGCGAGTTGAATCAGGTCCCAGTCCATCGCCCCCTCCTAATTCGCGCCAGGAAGAAGGATCATGAAAACACCCCGGAATAGACCGGCCAACGCAAATATGGTCACCGCCGACACCAACAGACAGCGTAGAAAGGTTGCCCGCCAGTACATCCAAAGCACCAGCGCCAACGCAGGAATGGACACGGATTCATAACTGCTGAAGTGCAATACGAACCAAGGTGTGGGATAGCGAAGGTCGAAAGTGATGAGATCGGCCAACAAAATATAGGCAAAGATGATCAGGATCAATAAGACCGTGCGGCGGTTTTCCTCATCCTGAAAAAAACCTCCATCCATCCCGCCCCCTGAAAAAAGGTTATCGGCGCCGCCATCCTTGTAGGCCTTATAGCCCAGGCCAAAAGCCATGAGACAAAGGGTCGCGCCGGTAAGAAAGGGGAGGATACCGGGGGCCGTGTAAATGTTTTCGGTCACCGGCAACTGATAGGAAAGAACCGTGGCAAAAACGCCAAAGGCCATCAGAACGATTGAACTGATAAAATCCTTGCGCGGCGTGGAGCGTTTGCCGATTTCCTCTTCGCCGACGAACTTGGCTTTTTTCAGATCGTCGCCGCCGGCTTCATCCGTGGCGGGGGAGGTGTCACCTTGACCCATGATTCAAGAGCTCTTTTGGTTATGAAAAATGCCGGACGGGCTCCCTTTAGCAGCAGGAACCCGCCCGGCGGGGAGGATAAATG
>JAOUPW010000314.1 GCA_029879665.1 Rhodospirillales bacterium
GCACCGCAATCGGTCTCGCCAAGTTAATTGCCCTCGAGCTCGATATTCCGCTGATTACCGTGGTGACCACCTATTCGGGGTCTGAAACAGGTGAGGGGCAGGGGATGCTGGTGGGCAACCGCCGTGTCGCGCACCGCTCGCCGCGCATGTTGCCGAAAACCATCATCTACGATTCCGATCTGACCCGGGGTCTGCCGGTTCGCGTTGCCGTTCCAAGCGGCATCAATGCCATGGCCCACGCCGTGGGGGCGTTCTATACCCTGAATGCGAATCCGCTATCGAGCCTGGTGGCGGAAGATGGAATTCGCGCCTTGGCGTCGGCCCTTCCCCGCATCGCCGATGGTTCCGCCGACGGGGATGTCCTGGATTTGGCGCTGTATGGCGCGTGGCTGTGCGGCATTGCCAGAACGACGGCGGGGCTCGTCCTGCATCACAATGTGTGCCACATGGCGGGGAACAGTTTCGACCTGCCGCATTCGGATACCCATACCATCATCCTGCCCCATTCAACCGCCTTTTATCGCGAAGCCGCGCCCGAAGCCATGTCCCGGATTGCGCGGGCGCTGGGAGATGAGTCGGGGGACGCGCCGGGCGCCATATACGATCTTCTCCTGCGCATCGGCGCGCCTACAGCGCTCAAGGATATCGGTATGCCGGAAGAAGGGCTCGATCCGTTGGTCGAATTGATCCTGGCCGATTACTATCCGAATCCAGTACCGATCAAGCCCGAGGCGGTCCGCGCAATGCTGGATGACGCCTGGCACGGCCGTCCCCCGCGTAAATCGGGCTGACTTGCCTGCCCGGGCCTGGAAAAAGCGTTACTCCGCCGCCTCGCGGGGTTTGCGGGGGTAAAACCGGTCGTACAGGTCGGGGCGCTGCCATTGGCTCAACAGGCCGGCCTTGGCCCCGTTTTTTTTCGTGGAACCGACCTGATCGGTTTGCGCGCGCAGGTCGCGGATACGCTCCAGGCCGACGTCGATAAGATAACTTCCGGCTTTGGTGCTTTCGAACAGAATTTCCTCCGGCGCGGCAACCATGGCGAGGCCGCGATCCTCGGCGCTGAACAGGTTCTGGGTGGTGACGACGACGGCGAGATTTTCGATGGACCGGGACCAGATCAGGTTGCGCCAGCTCGCCCACAGGCGGTTCTTGTCCATGCCGGCGGGCATGAAGATCAACTCGGCGCCGCGCAGCGCGAGGGCGCGGGTGACTTCCGGCATATAGACTTCCGAACACATGGCCAGGCCGATCGTGCCGTGTTCGGTGGCGAAGACCGGGAATTCGCTGCCGGCGACGTATTGAAACTCCCAATACTTGCCGCCGGTGTAAATCCACGGGCCGGCAGGGTGGGTGCGCCGGTAGCGTGCCGCTTCGCGACCGTCGGGATAGGCCATGACGACCAGGTTGTGGGCCGTCTGTTTACCTTCATCAATGGGCTCCAGGGCGCCGAAGACCACATGAACCTTGTGCCTGGCCGCCGCTTCGCAAAGCACCGGGATGGGATCGAAGGTGGCCGGCATGCGCCAGGGGCCGGGATAAGATTCCGGAAAGCAGACGAAGTCGGCGCCCTGGCCGGCGGCGGTTTCAATGTGTTTGACCGCGTCGGCGATATTGCCCTCGTCACTAGGGGGCCGGTGGGACATGGGTTGAATGACGGCGATCTTGAAGGTCATGACGGTCTCTCCTGGTGGCCTCTTCCGATCATTATCCGAAGGATCGGGGGCGGACGGCGGGACGGGTCTGGAATAGTACCCCCGATCCGGGGCGAATTCAAAAATTATGCCCGGGCGGTGCCGGAAACATTGATCGGGAATCTTTATACAGATCGGTGAAGCTTCCCAGTATCCGGCAAATAGGGTATAATGTTCGTTATTCCAAGAGGCTTTTGGGACGGGCCGATTGAAGTTCCCGAAGGCCCCCGCGGCTCATAACAGGCGGGAGTGGATCATGAAAATTCAGCAAGCTTTCAATCTTGAGCGGATGACCGCGGTTACCGTCGACCCGGGGCAGACGGTCGCGGAACTTTCCCGGCAGTTGACCCGGGAAAACAAGGGTCTCGCCGTCGTCTGTGACCCGGAGGTTAACGTCCTTGGCGTGATTTCCGTCATGGATATCGTGCGCGCCCTGGGCGAACATGGAGGGGATGTTGCCGCCTTAAGTGTGGGTGATGTCATGAACCCGAAAATCACCGTATGTAACGGCGGCGACGAAGTCGCGGATGTGCTGGATATAATGAACATCCGGCGCATTCGGCACATCCCGGTGGTCGAGGAAGGAAAATTAAAGGGTCTGATCGATATCCGGGATCTGTTGAAATACCGCTTCGACGAGGCCGAACTGAAGGCCGAGGAGATGCACCATTACATGTTCGGAACAGGCTATCGCTAGCTCTGAGAGTCCGGTGCGCGGCGGGCAACGACCTTCTGATACATCCCTGCGAAGTAGGTTTCCTTGTGCCAGTTGAAGCCTTGGGGGTTGCCGGCGAAATCCTTTATTTCGGATTGCCACAGTCCCTTGGCGAAGGGTTCGAGGAAACGAAAGACGAGGATCATCAGAGGTTTCAACGGGTTCAGCCAATGAGGTTTATGGTAATCGACGAAAACGGCTGAACCGCCGGGCGCAAGATTGGCAAGAAGGTTGTCCACCGTCTTCCGCCGATATGCATCCGGCATCTCGTGAAGTAGGAAATAACAACAAACGGTATCGTAATTTCCGCTCTGAAAGCTTGCCGCGTCCGACAGCTGCGTCGACACTTGCGGAAAATTCCGTGATTTATGCCGGCAGCGGGCGACTTGTATGGGGGCGACGTCGATAATATCCAACCGTCCATCCGGGCCGATGTGGCGGGCCAGATGGACGCAGAAATCACCGTAAACCGACGCGGACTGCAACACCGTCGAGCCGACCGTCAGTTCAGCGAAAGTCGCGCGCCGCAGGCGTCGATTGTTGCCAAAGAGAATCGCGGAGACCACCAATTCGTGATCCAGGAATCTAATGTTACGGGGATTTAGGTAAGCCCAGGTATAATTTTCCGACAGATAGGCGGGAACGTCCGGGTGCAGGGGAACGATCGCGCCCGACGAATTCCCCCCGTCTGTCCTGAGCTTCGGCGGAGGAAGCGATTGGTCTTTTTCAGGCCCCCCCTCATGTTTTTTTGTGGGTTTCATGATTCGGGGTCCCCTGATATTTCTTCCGCCCGCGCATTAGCCTATATCTTTTTTATCATGACATTCGGGTCTTTGAAAGCGTTCACCCGTATTGACGTGCCTCCCTGAAATTGGACGGCTTGAAGTGAGGATTTTCTTGTAATTGAAGAGAGCAACCTAAAAATCAGCTTCGGCGGATTCGCAAACGATTCGGGTGGAGCGTATGAAGGCGAGTTGGAAGTTAACTTCCACAACGTCATTACTGATAGTTTTGACAATTCTAAATTTCATAGCATAGAAGTCCAGGTTATGAATTTCTGCCTTCCGAATAGCCTCACCAGTAATGCCGCCATGAATATGTTACTGGTTGGTACGCTGGACGGCGAACCGGGACGGGAGATGTGGTTCCGCCCTTTTTTTGCTTTCCTTATCGGCCCTCAAGGTTTGTTCGGGGAATGGGAGAGGGCGCTTCACCCTGGTGCCAGTCCAGCACCGTGTAGGGCGCGCCGCCCCGAAGGCGGCTGAAGCGCACCACCGCTTCGCGGACGAAGACGGCGCCTGT
>JAOUPW010000315.1 GCA_029879665.1 Rhodospirillales bacterium
GAAACGTAACGGGCGGTGAGCCCGGTCTTGGCGGCGGCACCGACGAAACGTTCCCAATCACGCTGCATCCGTCCTTCGGCGCCGAGGCTTTTGACCGTTTCCAGGGCGCCGATGGTTTCAACGATAACGCCATGTTTCTGGGCCGATTCCTCCTGGCTTTTCTGAACCGCCGAACGCAAGGGATATTGAATCAAGAGGCCGCCGAAGATGACGATGGGAACGGCCAACAGCGGAACGATGACGACCCATCCACCAATCATCCAGATAATGGCAAGAAAGATGAACAGGAACGGCAGATCAACTAGGGCGACAAGAGTGGCGGAGGTGAAGAATTCCCGCAGACTTTCAAAATCGCGAAGTCGGTTGGCGAAAGCGCCGGCGGAATTCGGGTGGGAAGACATTTTGATGTTGAGAACATGTTCAAAAATACGCGAAGACAACAAGACATCGGCCCGCCGGCCGGCATTGTCGACGAAATATCCGCGCAGACTCTTAAGCAGAAAATCAAACCCGATCACCGTGGTGATGCCGATGGCCAGAACCCACAATGTTTCAATGGCGCGGTTGGGGACCACCCGGTCATAAACGTTCATTACGAACAGGGGGCTGGCGACGGCAAAACTATTGATCAGAAAAGCGGCTATGATTACTTGCGAATAGGTTCCGGAGAATTTACGCAACGTTCCCCAGAACCAGGACCCCGCCGTTTCCTTGCGCGCGGTCTGGCCGTGACGATGAAACTGAAATGCCGGACGTACGAAGATGGCGTAGCCGTCATACATTTCCATCAGTTCATCAAGGTCCAGGGTCTTGGTGCCAAAACCGGATTCGGGGAGAAGAACCTCGAATTTCTTCGCCGACACCTTTTTCAGCAAAACACAGGCCGACTTATTCTTGAGCAGAAGAACCACCGGCAGAACAATTTTCGGGATATCTTTTATGCCCCGCCGAACGATTCGGGCGCTCAGACCAATCCGGTCTGCGGCTCTCAAAAATAAGGACGGGGTCAGGCGATTATCTTCAAGGGGGAGGCCCGAGACCATTGATTCCGAAGACCGGGGGCTGCCAAACAGCTTTGTCAGGGCGACCAGGCACCCGATAAGGGGATCCTGCGAATCCGCCGATATATCAGACGAATTGAGATTCCAGCCCTTTCCTCTATCCTCCGGGGCCGAGGAAGGCTCCTGTCCGGGCTCGAGTTGTGGTTTTAAGGATAATTCTGAGGGTTTGGGACCCACTGGCTTTCCCCTGTTGTCGGACTCTTTGTTCATTTATACACGCGAATCATCAGTATACACGCGAATTGCCAAGTCAAACTCCTTGATGAGACTATTTATAGACCCGAATCTCCGAGGACTTTAACGCGCTCGGAGAGTGCGGCAAGTCATTTTCATATAAGTAAAATAGAGGATTTCTTAATATTTAAATCTGAATATTTGCTTCCTGACATTATCTTTATAGTGCTTTTAGATGAGGTGTATTTGAACCACTTTATGATTCTTCCTGATTTCGCTCCGGGCGGCCTTCCGGCCAGTCTGGCGGGAAAGGCGGAGAATATTTCATAAAGTCTTTTATTTCAAGAGATTAGAGTATGCTCTGTTTTTTGAATTTCCCGTAATCCCGCATGATTACGGCTCAGAGTTAAGGCGTTGGAGTATTAAGCTGCATATGGGAGTAGTACATCTAGACTAGTCGCTTGAATTTCTGTATAAGTTTATATGATTTTTATGAAAATTGCTCTTGCGCCCATGATTGACCATCGGTAACACTGTCAATATTAGGCACCAGTATTGTGCTTGGGGAGCTAGAGAATTCATGAAGTTCGCGCCGTTTAGGTTTCGGGTGCAGCGGGCTTTTAATTGAGGGGAGTATTTGCAGTGTTTAACTTGAAATCAGCTGAAAAAATTCGACGTTTGATGGGCGGGGTATCGGTCGCCGCCTTGCTGGTTTTCGGGGGTGCGGCAGGTGCGCAAGCTGCGTCGCTTGGAGAGGTGGTTCAACACGCCATCACGACCAACCCGGACATTCTGCAAGCTGCTGCTAATCGCCGCGCGGTTGATAACGAACTCAACCAGGCTAACGGACTTTTCCTGCCTCAGATCGATTTTAGGGCGGCCGTCGGACCTGAATATTCAAATAATTCGACTACCCGCGCCCGTGGCGGTGCTCGTACCAGCGCCGAAGGTGCCGATTCCGGTATCTGGTTGCGCCGGGCCGAATCATCCCTGACCTTGCAGCAGAAGATTTTTGACGGGTTTGCCTCCAAAAGTGAGGAAGAGCGTCAGGCGGCCCGCGTTGATTCAGCTTCAGCCCGCGTCCTTGAACGTTCCGAATTTATCGCCTTGGATGTTGTTCAGGCCTACCTGGATGTGCTCAGAAATACAGACATTGCCGAACAGGCGGTTGAAAACGTTGAAAGTCACCGGCGCATTCAAAGTGAAGTGAAAACCCGTGTTGATGCCGGAAAATCCGGAATCGGTGATGCGCAGCAGGCCGAAGCCCGTCTCGCAAGCGCTCGGGCGGCTCTGATCGAAACTACTCGCGATCTAGAGGAGTCTATCATTGCCTTCCGCCGGTTTGTCGGTCAGGAACCGGGTGATCTCACTCGTCCGGAAGTAGATCAAAGCATGATTCCCGAAAACGCGGACGCCGCGCTTGAACAGGCGCTTGGCAGCAATCCTTCGGTTCAGATCGGATATTCCGATATCGACGTTGCCCGCGCTGAACTCAGCGCCGCCAATGCCGATCTGTGGCCTACCCTTGATTTGGAGCTGATTGCCAACCGCAATCACAATACCGATGGTACCAAGGGACCCAACCAAGACGTAACCGGTATGGTTGTAATGCGTTACAACTTGTTCCGGGGTGGCATTGATATCGCGAAGAAACATGAATTCCATGATCGTTTGTCCGAAGCCCGGCAAAGGGTCTTGCATCTCCGCCGCGTCGCCGAGGAAGAAGTTCGTAAATCTTGGAACCAGATGGTCAAGTCCCGGGACCGCGCCGCGACCCTGGGTGACGAGGTTCTTGCCAATTCTCAGGTTGTTTCCACCTACCGCCAGGAATTCGAAGTCGGACAGCGCGATCTTCTTGATCTGCTCGATTCGGAAAACGAACTTTTCAACGCCCGCGTTCGTCAGTTGACGGCGGATTATTCAGCCCAGTTTAATAGCTATCGGTTGTTGGCCAGTATGGGGCAGTTGCTTAAATCTCTGAATGTTTCTGTTATTGAGGAAGCCGCCGGCGGATCTCGGGATATTGAAGGTCGTACGCCCAAGTGGCGTTCTGAACCGCGGATCGTTTCCCAGTAAACTGGAATTCCAAAGCAAAAGGTTTAAACGGCGTCTGATTTTCAGGCGCCGTTTTTCCTTGTCGGGGGCGCCCATGCGCTTACCCCTCAATAAGCTGATCTGCTCCATTCACAAGTAGATATTCTTATCAATCCTGAATCTGTCTAACGCTGGCGGGGTTTGTGGCGCCACCAGGAATGCTCGTTGACAGAATAGATCGGCCGGTAATGGCGGACGCGGTCCGAATCGACAACCAGGGATATCTGGTTGTCCAGCAGCAGATACTTGCCATCCAGTTGCACAATAAGGACCGCATGGGCGATCTTGAGGTTGAGATCATTGAGAACCACAATTCGCATCTTGTCCGGGTCCCATCCAAGAATGCGAAGGGTTAAGTATTTGGCAATGGCG
>JAOUPW010000316.1 GCA_029879665.1 Rhodospirillales bacterium
CCGGCGTCTTCTCGCCAATGCGTTTCAACACCGTACGCGCCTCGGCAAACGGCCAGGCGTTGGAATGATGGGCGTGTTCGGCCAGGTGTTCGTGGGCCAGGCCGGGCTGGTAGGGCATGATCGTCTTTCGTCCTATTGGCATCCGGTGGGTTCGCGGAGCGGACCGTAAGAGGGACGGGGCGCTCCGTCAACCTGGAACGATCTATCTACCTTACCACATACGCAAAATATCGGGTGCCAACACGGCAACCGCAAAGGAATAGAGGAGCAGGAACAAAAAAATAAGAAATATTAAGTACTGGCGGGTCCAGAAAGAAGCACGGTACACGGCCCAAAAGCGGGTAATGGGTAAATGGCCGCCGGAGGCAAGGAAGGATTTCATCAGGTCCATGTATCGCTCCGTTCCCCGCTCTTCGAGCAACTTCATGGAGATGTAGCCACTAATCAGAGACAAGGCCGCCAAAATATAGACCGTCCCGTCCGTCTCGTTTAATTCGGATTCAGTCAATCTCAGTACGGCCAGCTCAAGAACAAGCACCCCCAGATACCCGGCCAGGAAGCGTAAGGCGACTTTCACATAATGCCACAGCGCTTTATGAATATGCCTTCCCCCTAACAGTCAACTTCCCCTAGGCTTCAGAGTAATTGGATCGCTGGTTCGGTTCAACATGTCGTCAGCTGGCGGTCGGGACCGTTAGGGAAATCATTTCCAGATCGGCTTGCCCGATCCCGGCAGGCCGTATTTCTCCCACTTCCGCGTCACTTCCCCGATGATGTCGTCGGACATGCGGATCTTACGGCCCCACTCGCGTTTGGTTTCCGGCGGCATCTTGGTGGTGGCGTCGATGCCCATCTTCGAGCCCAGCCCGGAGTCAGGCGATGCGAAGTCGAGATAATCGATGGGCGTGTTTTCGATCATCGTAATGTCGCGGGCCGGGTCCACCTGGGTGGAGACCGCCCAGATCACGTCCTTCCAATCGCGGGCGTCGATGTCGGCGTCGACCACGATCACGAACTTGGTGTACATGAACTGGCGCAGGTAAGACCACACCGCCATCATGATCCGCTTGGCATGACCGGGATACGCTTTCTTGATGGAAACCACGGCGACCCGGTACGAGCACGCCTCCGGCGGCAGCCAGAAATCGACGATTTCGGGAAACTGCTGGGTCATCAGCGGCACGAACACATCGTTCAGGGCTTCGCCCAGCACCGAAGGTTCGTCCGGCGGCCGGCCGGTGTAGGTGGAAAGGTAGATGGCGTCGCGGCGTCGGGTAATGGCGCTGGCGGTAAAAACGGGAAAAGATTCAACCGAATTGTAATACCCGGTGTGATCGCCATAGGGACCTTCGCCGCCTTCATCGGTCAACGACACATGGCCCTCGATCACGATTTCGGCCGTGGCCGGCACCTTCAAGGGCACCGTCTTGCAATCCACCAGTTCCACCTTTTCGCCGCGCAGCAGGCCCGCGAATTGGTATTCGGACAAGGTTTCCGGCACCGGCGTCACGGCGGCGAGGATGGTGCCGGGATCGGCGCCGATGACGGCGGCCACCGGCATGGGATCGGAGCACTGTTCCCGCCAGCGGGCGAACTGCTGGGCGCCGCCCCGGTGGCGGAGCCAGCGCATAAGGGTGGTGTTTTTTCCCGTTACCTGCATCCGGTAGATGCCGAGGTTGAAACCGTCGCGCTTGTCGCCGCCGGCCTTGCCTCCATTTGGGCCCGCATCCGGACCTTGGCTGACCACCAGCGGCCAGGTGATCAGCGGCGCCGGTTCCCCCGGCCAGCAGCTCTGGATCGGCAGCGCGGAAAGGTCGATGTCGTCGCCGGTAAGCACCACTTCCTGGCACGGCGCCCTGGTTACCATCTTCGGCTTCATGGACATGACGGTTTTCAACAGCGGCAGCATGTCGAGGGCTTCGCGCCAGCCGCCGGGCGGTTCGGGTTGACGCAGAAAGGCCAGAGTCTCGCCCATTTTCCTGAGCTCGGACGGCTCCCGGTTCATGCCCCAGGCGACCCGTTCGGGGGTGCCGAACAAATTGACCAGTACCGGCATGTCGTAGGCGCGGCCGTCCCGACCGGTGACGTTTTCAAACAGCACAACGGGGCCGCCCTCGGCGATCAGGCGGGTCTGTATTTCCGTCATCTCAAGATACGTGGAGACGGGTTCCTTCACCCGCGCAAGCTGACCGTCCCGCTCCAGACGGTCAATGAAATCTCTGAGCGAGGAATAAGCCATAACGGGACCCCCAGGCAAACCGATGCCGCCTAATAGACACCGAACAAGGCTGTTGCCTCAAGGCTCTTTGCCAAAAAACCGCTAAACTCCGCCCCGATCCACAAAACCGCAGCTGATCGTCCTTATCAGACGCCGAAAAACTTGAGGGAACCCATCGAGATCAGGGACGATATGAAAGGTGATATTAATATCGATCCGGATATATTTCCCTTTTCCCGGCTTCGGGTGATTATATGTCCAATGCCAAGCGATTCCTTAAGCCGAAACAGATCGATGATGTGGACAATGATAAATTTCTCGAATAAAGCCCTATTCGACCGACAAGGCCGTCAACCAATATGACCACCGACAAACTGCACCGGGCCAAATCCTATCCCTACCATCTGCCGGACCGGTCCTATCTTCTTTCCCATGATGGGTTCGAAGAAATGACCGGCGATGCTCTTCCGCTTTCCCTGGAAGGCCGTACCCCGGTCATTGCCTGCGGCTCGAACCAGTCACCGGAGCGGCTGAGCCAGAAATTTACGCTGCAAGAAGACCGCCCCATTCCGGTGATCCGCGCCAGGTTGAAGGATTTCGATACCGTGTATTCGGCCCACTTCGCCTCCTACGGATCGATCCCGGCAACGCTCAGGTCGTCGCCGGGCACCACGGTCAGCCTGTTTGTCGTCTGGCTCACGGATCAAGAACTTGACCGCATGCACGAAACCGAAAGCGTCGGCATCAATTACAGCTTCGGCCGGTTTGACGGGATCGAAGCGGAACAGGAAATCGGCGGCCCCCTCAACATGGCCTATGCCTACGTGAGCCTACGTGGCGCGCTCGCCCGAAACGGCGCGCCCGTTCCCCTCGCCCGCGTTTCCGCCGAACGGCGCAACTGGCCCGGCCTTGATCAGGAAGAAATTCTTGAACACGCCCGCGAATTCCTCGCCCCTGAGGTTCCCCTTGACCGGTTCATCACCGGGATTATAGATAACAAAGACAGGCGCAGTTCCCTCACCCAGGCCCTCAACGAAAAAGCCCTGACCGAATGGGATTCCGCATTCACTCCGATCAAATTTTAAAATCGGCTCGCGAAATCCGCTACAGTATAAAGACTGGATATCTCGCCCTGCGGAGGCCGGATGTTAAGCAACAGAACATATTCGGATAAATCTCTGGAAAGCGCCGATGCCCGCGCCGTGAGCGACGCCGCCCAGGCGCTGAACATCCGTGAAATCGATTTTTTCCGGCTCGCCTATCAACGCTGGCAGGGCGTGGCTGCCAACGACAAAGCCCTTGAAACGTATTTCGTCGCCTTCATGTTTCACGGCCGGGTTCCGCTGTGGGCGCGCCATCTGGCGCGCCATGTTCTCCATCAGCAACAACAGGGCCGGCTCGACCCGGTAGCCTTGGGCGCGGATCAGTATCGCAAACAGGAGAAACCTCCTCCTCTGGGCAGGGTCTAT
>JAOUPW010000317.1 GCA_029879665.1 Rhodospirillales bacterium
GATCATGGGCGTATTGGGTGAAGACCGCCGCCATCACCACGGTCATGGGTCCGGTGGGCCCGCTGATCTGGGGCGGCGTGCCGCCGAACAGGGAGGCGAAAAAACCGACGAAGATGGCGCCGTACAATCCGGCCATGGGTCCGGCGCCGGACGCGACGCCGAAGGCCAGCGCCAGGGGAAGGGCGACCACCGCCGCCGTCAGTCCACCGGTAAGGTCGCCGCGCCAGGCGCGGCGGAAGATCGATCCGTTCAATCCGTGAATCAGATTCATGGCATGAGTATTAAAAGCATATTGCCTGCACGCCAAGCCGCCATAACGGCGGCGGCGGGACGGCCGACGTTATTCGCCCGCACGCGCGATGCCCTGGCGGATCAGATCCAGCGCTTCCTCGGTTTCGCCCCAGCCCTTGACCTTGACCCATTTGCCTTCTTCCAGGTCCTTGTAATGGCCGAAGAAGTGGGAGATCTGGTCCAGCAGAACCGGGCGCAGGTCACGGTAGGACGCCACATTGGCGTAATAGGGATGCAGGTCGTCCACCGGCACGCAGAGGATTTTTTCATCGATGCCGCTTTCGTCTTCCATGACCAAAACGCCGATGGGGCGCGAACGGATGACCGCGCCCGGGGTTACCGGGATCTGGCCGAGCACGGCGGCGTCCACCGGGTCGCCGTCGTCCGACAGGGTGTGCGGGATGAACCCGTAATTGCACGGGTAATACATGGCGGTGTGCAGGAAACGGTCGACGAACATGGCGCCCGAGGCCTTGTCCAGCTCGTACTTGACCGGGGTGCCGCCCAGGGGGATTTCGATGATCACGTTAAGTTCGTAGGGCGGGTTGGCGCCGATGGGAATTTTTGAAACATCCATGATGCAAACCATATCCGATTAAGGGTTCCAAATGACATTACACTCCTCAAAAGGACTGTTGTAAATTCGAAACACTTTCGCGGCGGCGCGTCCGGGCTATCCGCCCGGCGCCGGGCCGGGCCGCGCCGGGTAGCGCCGCATCATCCAGACCAACAGCGCCAGGCCCGGAATCGCGGCGGCGGTGGAAATAATAAAATAGGTCACCCAGTCCACGTTGTCGGCCAGCCAGCCGCCACCGGCGGAAAACAAAATCCGCGCCTGGGCCATGAACGACGAAACCAGGGCGTACTGGGTCGCGGTGTAGGCGACATTGCACAACGACGACAAGTAGGCGACGAAAGCCGCCGTACCCATGCCGCCGGTGATGTTCTCGACCCCGATGGTCACCACCAGCATAGGCAGGGAATAGCCGACGGCGGCCTGGACAGCGAACACCAGATTGGACGCCGCCTGCAGCACGCCGCATACCAGTAGGGATTTCATGATCCCCCAGCGCGCCACCATGACGCCGCCCATCAACGCGCCGACGAGGGTCATGATCACGCCGAAAAATTTACTGACGACGCCGATTTCCGTTAAAGAAAAACCGATCTCCAGATAAAACGGATTGGCCATGACGCCGAGCAGGGCATCGCCATATTTATACAGCGCGATGAACAGAAGAATCATGATCCAGTTGGGCCGGGCCATGAAATCGGCGAAGGGGCAGACCACCGAACGGTACATCCATGCCATGCTGTTTTGCAGTGTTTGCGAAAGGTGCGTCCTTTGCGCCATGAAGGCGATAACCCGGCCTTCCCGTTCTTCCGTTTCGGCGCTGACCGCACGCGCCGGTTCCGGCGACAGCAGCACGGTGACGATGCCGACGCCCATGAGCGCCGCCATCGCAGCGTAGGCCCAGAACCAGCCAAAGGCATCGGCGACAATCAGGGCGCCGCCGCCGGCCGCAACCATACCGATGCGATAGCCGAGCACCAGATTACCGGCGCCCGCACCTTGTTGGTCCTCGTCCAGATATTCGATGCGGAAGGCGTCGATAACAATGTCCTGGGTCGCCGAGGCGAACGCCAACACCACCGCCCACATCGCCGTCCACCACAGGTCCGTCGCCGGTTCGCTGGCGCCAAGGCCAAACATGGCGGCGATCACCGCGCACTGGGATACCAGTATCCAGCTCCGGCGCTGGCCGAGCCATCGGGTCAGCAGCGGCAGGCGCATCTGATCCACCAGCGGCGACCATAAAAATTTCAAGCCGTAGGCAATGCTGGCCAGACTGAACAACCCGATCGCCGTCTTGGTTACCCCCGCTTCCAAAAGCCAGGCGGACAGGGTCGAATAAACCAACAACAAGGGCAGGCCGCTGGTGAAGCCGAGAAACACGATGGTCAGAACGCGGCGGTCGAGATAGACCCGGAAGGCATCGGCCCAGCTTTTCATTGGGCCGGTGCCCCGGCGTTCGTTTTTCCCGCAACCGGCGGCAGCATGCGTTCCAGTTGGGCCCACACCTGATCGGCGCCGACGGCGGATATGCAGGGGAAAACATCGTGTTTGGTTGCGCGCTTGGGGCAGCGCCAAAAACAGTGGTAGCAATCCATGCGCTCAAACGCAAAATGCGCGTTGTCCGGTTTCACGCCTTCCGGGTAGGGAAAGAAACAACCGAAATGCCCTCCGCCGACCACCACCAACGTCGGCGTGCCCAAGGCAATGGCCACATGCGCCGGGCCGGAATCGTTGCTGAGCACCCCGGCGGCATGGTTCATCAGGTCCAGCACTTCCGGCATGGAGGTCTTGCCGATCAGGTTGACGACCCCCGGGTTGTTGGAAAGTTCCGCCGTCGGGTCCTGATTGTTTTTTTCGTCCCGGGTTCCGACGAACACCACCCGGTAACCCGCCACCAGAAGGCGCCGCGCCATGTCCAGATACTGCTCGAACGGCCAGCGCCGCCCGGGCTCGTTGCTGCCGGGGCACAACACCACGTACGGACCGGCGCCCACCCGTTCGGGAACGGTGTCGCGCCAGGAAATGCGCGGCGGCCGGGGTGGGATTTCGCGGCCCGCCAGCGCCGAGACAAAGCGATAATGGCGGACCGTTTCGTGGGTCGGGTAATCGCCGGTATTGACGATGCGCGTCGCCTGACTCAGGTAATACAAATATTCCGAGCGGGTCGGCTCGTTGATATAGGGCAGCGAGGAAATAGTTTCGGTCGCACCCGAAGCCAGGGCAAGACTGTCGGCCATCATTGCGCGGCGCAGGTAGGAATCATTGACCACGACCCGCGGCGCCAGGGCGCGGACCATCATGGAAACCCTGAACCGATAAAGCGGACGGCGGGCAAAGGCGTGCTCATTGATGGCGATCACCCGGTATCCGGCAAAAATTTCATCGGCGACGTCCCGCCAGCTTTCGCAGCCGAGTACGGTGATGTCTTCTTTTTCAACACCGAGGGCTTCGGCGTAATGATCGAGGCAGCCGCGGAACAATACCATGTCGCCGATGCCGTCCATGCGGATGACCAGAACGCCGCGCCGTTTTTTAAGTACCGGGAAAGACCGCGCGATCAGGTCCAGCGGGCGGAACATCCACCACCGCCGCCGCATGCCCGCCGGCAGCGCCCGCCACAGCGCCGACGCGTGAAACCGGTGTCCCGGCGTGGCGCCGGAATCGAAGTGCGGATCGAAACCTGGATCGGGGTTGGGCGTGCTGTCCATAATCGGAAAAAGGTAGCGCCCCCTTGGGCCAGAAGAAAGCGTTTCCAGCCCTATGGTCGTTTAGTCGCCCTTTTCGCGGGACGCGCGCTTGCGGTCGTGGGGATTGAGCA
>JAOUPW010000318.1 GCA_029879665.1 Rhodospirillales bacterium
TGAAGACGTCCTGCCCATGTGCCGGGGAATTGACCTCAACGCAGGCCTTGCCGAGGCCGAAGCGATGGCCGTGGACGGTTACCGGGTGCTGGCGGTCGCTATGGGTGCCGTGTCTGGGACCGCCCGGGACAGGTTACAAGGATTGAAATTCCTCGGACTGGTCGGGCTGATCGATCCCCTGCGCCCGGAAGCGCCTGCGGCGGTGCGTGCGTGCCGCAGGGCGGGGATAGAGGTGCGCATGATTACCGGGGACCATCCGGCAACCGCCATGGCCATCGCCCGCGACCTGAACATCGCCGAAGCGGGGGATGTCGCGGTGACGGGCGCTGAACTCAAAGCCTTAAGCGATGATCCCGCGGAAAGCGAAGCGTTAATCGGGAGGGGTAAAGTTTTTGCCCGGGTCGAACCGGTGCAGAAACTGGCGATCGTGCAGGCGCTGCAACGGAGCGGACATTTTGTTTCGGTTACCGGTGACGGCGCCAACGACGCGCCGGCCCTGCGTGCCGCCCATATCGGAGTCGCCATGGGGCGGGGCGGAACCGATGTCGCCCGGGGTGCTTCCGACCTGATCCTCACCGACGATAATTTTGCGACCATCGTCAACGGTGTCGAGGAGGGGCGCATCGCTTATGATAACGTGCGCAAGGTCGTCTATCTGTTGGTCACTACGGCGGCGGCGGAAATAATACTGTTTGCGCTGTCGCTGGCGTTCGGTTTGCCGATTCCCTTGTTCGCGGCGCAGTTGTTGTGGCTGAATCTTGTCACTCAGGGAATTCAGGACGTGGCGCTGGCCTTCGAAAAAGGCGAGCCGGATGTTTTGAAACGGAAACCGAGGCCGCCGCGCCAACCTATTTTCGACCGGCGCATGATCGAGCAGACATTTTTGTCGGGAGCTTTTATCGGAGTTGTGGAATTTCTATTTTTTTACTGGGCCCTGGATCGGGGGATTCCGGAATTTCAGGCGCGATATATTCTCCTCTTGTTGATGGTTATGTTCGAAAATATTCACATCTTCAATTGCCGCTCGGAAATCCGTTCGGTCGCAAAGGTGCCGCTCGGTTCCAATTGGTTTTTGATTTCGGCCGTCCTCGGTAGTCAGCTGGTGCATCTGGGCGCGGCGTTCGTACCCGGATTGAAGGACGCGCTACGCATCGAGCCGATTTCACTGGACATCTGGCTAATGGCGGCGCCTCTGGCACTCAGCGTCATCCTGGTCATGGAGATTTATAAGTTTCTGCGGATCAAGGAGGAAACAATGATTTAACCCTTATCAGTCAGATTCCATGATTGGTATGTTCACTTGCCTGTGACCGGGCGCGCCCGGCCCTATGACATCGGCCCGATATGCTGTTAAAATCCCCTTCGGTCGACCTATCCTGGCCGTATATTCCTAATGAGCTCGAGTTGGAGAGGCTTTCTTGAAAAAGTTTTTTTTCGGCCTGATTGGCCTGCTGGTTGTTCTGGCCGCGGCTATTTTGATCCTTCCCGGCCTGATTGACTGGAGCGAATACAAGAACGACTTCACCCGGCAGGCGAAGGTGCTGACCGGGCGCGCCGTTACCATCGGCGGCGACCTTCGCCTGGCCCTGTTGCCGGCGCCGGCGTTGATTGCCGGCAACGTCGGCGTTTCCAATCTGGAAGGCGCATCCGCGCCGCATATGGCCCGTTTGAAATCCCTGGAGGTCAGAATTGCTCTGCTGCCTTTACTCCGGGGCGAGGTCCAGGTGGAAACCGTCCGCCTGATCGAACCGGTTATTGAACTCGAAGTCCTCGCCGACGGCCGCCGGAATTGGGATATCAAACCCGCCGGCGCCAAAAGCAAGGCCACCCCCCCCGGGGGAAGCGAATTTATGCCGGACGTCAGGCTGGAAAATCTGGAAATCAAGGACGGGACTCTTGTGTTTCGGGATTCCGGTGCGGGAACAGTTGAACAGTTCAAGGCCATCAATGTCCAAATCTCGGCGAGGTCGTTAAAAGGGCCTTTTGAAAGTTCCGGCGGCCTCACGGCCCGGGGGCTGCCTCTCAGTTATGACCTTTCCGTTGGCGAAGTGGTCGAAGGGCGAACCGTTCCTTTCAGCCTGACCCTGGGCATGGCGGCGCTCAAGGCCCGGGCGGAAGTGTCGGGCGCGGTGTTTAATCCCTTCGAGGGGGCGAAATTCCGGGGAACCGTTAAGACGGAAGGGGAAAATCTGGCAAAGCTGATCCGAACGTTTTCCGATACCGGCCCCCTGCCCGGGTATCTGGCTCAGTCCTTTGCCCTGAACGGGCCGGTGGAGGCTTCGGCGAAGGAGGTCAACGCCAAGGAGCTGTCTCTGGCCTTCGGCGAAACCAAAGGCATGGTGTCCGTCCGCGCCGAAATGGGGAAGGTTCCAAAAATTTTCACGCGGGTAAAAGCGGGGCGGATCAACCTTGATAAATTGTTGGAGATGAAACCGGGTCGGGATGATCCAGAACTGTCGATGACGAAGGGGACTGGGGATCAATCCTCAAAAAATAAGATTCCTTCCTCAATCCCGGCTTCGGGTCTGCCGGCCGGGGTGAGCGGAACTCTGGAATTGGCAGTGGATACCCTGACCTATCGCGGCGGCGTCATCCATCAAATGAAGGTCAACGGGGAACTCAATGGAGGGGAACTGACCTTGAGTCAGTTTTCAGCGCAACTTCCCGGCGGCTCCGATTTCGCGGTATTCGGATTCGTCTCGGCAAAAAAAGGCGGCCTTCGCTTCGAGGGAGAACTGGAGGCTTCCGTCAGTGACCTGAGAGGAGTCATGGACTGGCTGGGCCAGGCGCCGCCACCGGTTCCCGCTGACCGTCTGCGCCGGATTTCCATGAAAAGCAAAATTAACGCAACCGCGGATCAGGTCCAGATTTCCGCCCTTGATGTGCGTTTTGACAGCACCCGCCTTCAGGGTGGCGTCACCCTGGCGCTGCGCAGCCGGCTGGCGTTCGGTGCCGACCTCAGGTTGGATCGAATCAATCTGGATGCATATTTAAAAGAGTTGCCCAAGAATAAGAAAAAGAACTCGTCCTTCAATCCGTTTGCCGATCTCAAGGTGCTCGACACGTTTGATGCCAATTACAAGGTGCAGATCGACAATGCGGTCTATCAGGGGTTGACCTTCAAGAAGATGACCTTCGACGGCACGCTGCACAACGGTTCGCTCAAGATCAAAAGCGCCGGCATCGACGATATGGACGGAACCAAAATTGCGGCCAACGGCATGCTCCGGGATTTGACCAAGACGTTAAGGATGGAAAACCTCCATTTCGATATGGCGTCGCGGGATCTCGCCGGCGTTTTTCAGTTGACCGGAACCCCTTCGCCTATCGATCCGAAAAAACTCGGCCCCGTTTCGGCAAAGGGCACGGTAAACGGCACGCTTCAGGACCCGGTCTTTGACGTCACCCTTCAGGCGGCTGATATATCGGGCCGGGTTGAAGGCGTCCTCAAGGGCCTGCCGCTGATCACCAAAGTCGATAAACTGAACGTCGACCTTAAATCTCCGAACCTGGCCAAGTTCTTCCGTCTGGCCCAGACGTCGCCGCCAGTGGACCCGAACAGGCTCGGGGCCGTCGCGGTCAAGGGTTCGGTTAAAGGCTCGGTGCTCACGCCGGAAGTGGACGTGACGGTCAAGGCCGGCGGCGGCGAAGCCGGGATCAAGGGTACGATTTCGATATT
>JAOUPW010000319.1 GCA_029879665.1 Rhodospirillales bacterium
ACCGCCCTGTGATAAGCAGATCCAGGATCTGTTTTATCGAACAGGGTTTCCGCATCCTCGCCCGAAGTTCCCAGGATCGATGGTGAACAGTTTAGATATTCGATCTGGTTTTCTTCGAACCAGCCAAGGGTCTCACCAATGGAATGCCATGTTTCATGGGGGTTGTAGTACTGATCTTTGATCCAGATTTCCGCCTTGCGGGTGTCCTGAATGCGATTGCGGACGACGTAATCGATTTTGGCGCCCAGGACGCCGACCATTTTGGATCGCATCCAAGTTGGAATGCGAGCATAGGAATTATACAGCCCAACCATGATGATGCCGCCTTTTTTGACCTTGCAGGCGATATGGGCGAAGGCCCGGCGGGCATCAAAGGTATGGTGAAGCACGCCATGGGAAATTACGATATCAAAGCTCTCATCCTTGATGGCAAGGTCGAAAATATTCATCTGGGCGAATCCGCAGCGATCGAGTCCGTTGCGGACCTTATGTTCCATGGCAAGGTTCAGGCTACCAAGTGACATGTCGATGCCAAGAACATGGTTGTTGTTCAATTGAAGAAAATGACTGAGCTGCCCGGTGCCGCAACCGCATTCCAAAATCAGCTTGTTATAACCGATAGCTTTCAGCAGATTGGCGGAAAACGGATTATGACTTCCCTTGTTGACCAACTCGCCGAACTCCTCAAGCCCTTCGTAACTGGGAAAAGGGTTCTCTTCATAAAAGGATTTAACGCGGTCGGTGACTTCTTTACCCTCTCCTTCGTTCGGCATGTAAAGGGAGGGGATGCCATTGATAAAGGAATAGGTCTCACCATTTTCGGGACAGCGAAGAAAATCATCGTCCAGGATCAGCGAGGTACCGTTGTCGCCGCCTGGTGCTTTCAAACAGTCCAGGATGCGGCTGGAAAACATGGCCGGCGCATCAATTTTTTTAGACGCCATCGGGGTCATTGCCGGTCCTTGAAGAGGATGACGTTGCCGAGGACGAGAACATCCATTTCTGTCGCCATGAAACAGCGGTAGGCATCAATGGGCGAGCACACGATGGGCTCGTCTCGGACATTGAAGCTGGTGTTCACCAGAACGCCGCAGCCGGTTCTGTCGCGGAAGGCGGAGATCAGGCGGTGGAAGCGGGGATTGGTTATTTCGTCGACGGTCTGTACGCGGGCCGATTGATCGACGTGGGTGACGGCGGGAATCTCGCTACGCACGGCGAGAAGTTTATCGAGTCCTTTCAGATCCTGATCCGAAGTCGACAAAGCTTTTCTCCGGCGTTCGTGGACATCCGCAACCAAAAGCATGTAGGGGCTATCCTGGTCCAAGTCGAACCAATCGCCGGCATCTTCTTTCAGAACCGCCGGCGCAAAAGGGCGAAAGCTTTCGCGGTATTTGATTTTCAGATTCAGCATCCGTTGCATCCGCGCAGAACGCGGATCGCCAATGATGGAACGGTTGCCGAGGGCCCGGGGCCCGAATTCCATGCGCCCCTGGAACCAGCCGACAACCTTTTCTCCGGCCAAGGCATCGGCCACGGTCTTGAACAGGGCGGCATCGGCCAGCTCTTCATAAACGGCATCTTGCGCCTCAAGAGATTGGCGAATAGTCGAACTTTCATATTCGGGCCCCAAATAGGCTCCGGCCATGGCGTCACGCCCGTCGCCGGGGATACGGCGCTTAGCGGCGCCCTTGGAATGGGTTACGGACAGAGCGGCACCGATGGCGCCCCCAGCATCTCCAGAAGCCGGTTGAACCCAAAGGTTCTCAAACGGGCCTTCACGCAGGATCCGGCCGTTGGCAACGCAATTGAGCGCGACACCACCCGCCATGCACAAATTTTTCTGCTTGGTTTCAGAATGCAGACCACGGCAAAGCGCCAGTACCACATCCTCGGTCACAACCTGAATTGAACGCGCCAGGTCCATGTCCCGTTGGCTCAAAGGCTGCGCGGGATTGCGGGGCGGCGCGCCGAACAAATCGCTGAACCGGTCGTTGGTCATGGTCAGTCCGGTGCAGTAATTAAAATAATCCATATTCAGGCGATAGCTGCCGTCGGGTTTGATATCGATAAGATTGTCCCGGATCATATCGACATAAAGGGGTTCACCATAGGGCGCCAGACCCATCACTTTGTATTCGCCGTCGTTGACTTTGAATCCCAGATAATAGGTAAAAGCGGAGTAGAGCATGCCAAGGGAGTGGGGAAAGCGAATTTCTTTTTCGAGCTTTAAATCCGATCCCCGGCCGACGCCCATGGAGGTGGTCGCCCATTCCCCGACGCCATCCATAACCAGAACCGCCGCCTCTTCAAACGGTGAAGGATAAAATGCGCTTGCGGCATGGGAATGATGATGAAAGTTAAACATGATCCGGTCATCGGCGATTTCGCCCCGCTCAAGGCCACGTAGACCCTTCAGCAGAAGAGGCTTCTGCATCACCTTTTCCTTGACCCAGACGGGAATGGATTTGACGAACGAAGGCAAACCCGCCGGAGCGTAGGAAAGGTATGTTTCAAGCAATCGGTTGAACGTCAACAGCGGCTTATCGTAAAAGCCGACATAGTCCACCTCGTCCAGGCGGACGCCGCCAGCGTCCAGACAATAGGAAACAGCATTGGCTGGAAAGCTGGAATCATGCTTGTCGCGGCTGAACCGTTCTTCCTGCGCGGCGGCGACAATCTCGCCGTCGCGGATCAGGGCCGCGGCGCTATCATGATAAAAAGCCGATATTCCGAGAACGATCAAGAAGACCCCAGATCAGAAAAAAAATCAGAAAATGGCATAAATGAAGGGGGAAATAGCAGTGCTTTGGGCAGCGATCAAAAGCCCGCCCAAGGCGACCAATCCAATGACAATCGGCGCCATCCAGAATTTGCGGTAGACCCGCATGAATTTGATGAGCTGCTGAAAGGTTGAAAACATCAGAACATATCCTGGAGCGTATCGCCGTTGGTCTTTCGCGTGACCGGTGTCCAGTAGGTATCGGCGGAGGGGTCGAGTTTGCGGCACATGAAATCATGCCCGAGGAGCCGGATTATAAGTCCGGTCGGAAATATGAAAAGAAAGAAAAACAGGGATAGAAGGAGAAAATTGTTAAATCGGCCCAGCCGGGAGGCAAAGGCCTCCCATAACCGGTTCAGGGGCAGTAAAATCCACGGTGCGGACAGGGCTATCCCGAGAAAAAGGCAGGCGGCCACGACCGTCCAGATCTGACGGGTTTCGAACACGCCCCAGCTCACAACGGTAATAATCGTGAACACCACGGCGAAGGTAAAACCGAACGCGCGGTCGCTTTGTCTATGGGCCATTAATATGCTCCTTCTCCACCATTCAGCCCCCACTTTGCCTTCCACCGGGCATCGGCGCAATAGATGCGGTAGACCAGTTGCATGGTTTTGAGCGCATCGACGGAAGTTCCGTTCTCGATTGCTTGTCCGGAGCGGATGGCGTCGGCGAATTCGGCGACTTCGTCGGACCAGGACGGGTCGTTATTGTATCGGGTGATGTCTTCGCGCGGGTCGCCGCGGTCGTCCTCGGCGGCTTCGGCGACAATCAGGGTTTCGGCGCCATAGCTTTTCGATCCCGACAGGATTCCCGACAACGAGACCGACCCCCGTTCCAGGGTAATATCCAGGTTGAAGCGGTGACGCCACTGGGTCGCCGAGGAGTGCAGCATGGCA
>JAOUPW010000320.1 GCA_029879665.1 Rhodospirillales bacterium
GGAAGGCATGTTTGGCGGCATATTCGGCAGTGAAATGCCAGGCCACATGGTGCGAATGATGGGCGGCGGGGTTCCCGGTGGCTTGCTCCGGGTTTCCATGCAACTTTCCGATGGCTCCTGGCTGAACTTTCGGACGCCTTTCGTGCCGCTGCAGCCATTCTGGTCGAGCGGATATTTTCTCTGGTTTCTGGTGTTAACCCTGGGCGTGCTGGCGGTGTCGGTGTGGGCGGTGAAGCGCGCCAGTTCGCCGCTTTCCATTTTTGCCCGTGCGTCCGAACGCCTGGGGCGCGACGTCAACGCGCCGCCGATTTCCGAGGAAGGGCCGGATGAAGTGCGCAAGGCGGCCGCCGCGTTTAATACGATGCAGCGCAGCCTGCGTCGCTTCGTCGATGATCGAACCCAGATGCTGGCGGCGATTTCACACGACCTGCGGACGCCGATCACGCGTTTGAAACTGCGCGCTGAACTTATCGAAGATGAGACGCAAAAAAACAAATTTCTTTCCGACCTCGATGAAATGGAATCGATGATTTCCTCGACCCTGTCCTTTGCCCGGGACGAAGCCGCGATCGAGGAAGCAACGTCCTTTGACCTTGCGGTAATGCTTCAGGATTTATGCGAGGACATGGCCGAGACCGGCGCCGACATTCGATATGTAGGACTCGATCACGCGCCTTACACCGGAAAGCCAGTTGCGCTCAAGCGGGCCATCGGCAACCTTGCGGGCAACGCGGTGACTTATGGCGAGAGTGCCGAAGTTGTGTTGCATAAAACCGCCACAGGCATTGAAGTATCGATCAACGATAAAGGTCCGGGAATTCCGGAAGATCAAATGGAAAAGGTCTTCACGCCGTTTTACCGGCTTGAACAATCCCGGTCGCGGGAAACAGGCGGTGTCGGCCTGGGCTTGTCTGTGGTCCGCTCCATCGTCCATGCCCATGGCGGCGAGGTGACGCTGAAGAACCGCGCCGAAGGCGGGCTTCGCGTCACCATTACGTTGCCGAATGCCAACGAAGCCGCTACTTCAGCTTAACTTTGGTTTCCATGGCGTGGGCCGGATCGATGCTCCATTCCGCCATCGACCCGTCATACATCCTGGTCTTCTTGTTGCCGAGAATTTCGGAATTGATGAACCATCCCAGAGAAGCCCAATGCCCGGTGTTGCAGAACGAAATCGCGGGACCGTCGGTCGGCGCGTTGGCCGCTTTGTATAGGGCCTTGAGTTCCGACGCGCCACGCAGGGTGCCGCCACCGTTTTTGGTCATCCAGATACCGGGAACATGAAGCGCGCCGGGAAGGGTACCTGCTCGCTGCACGGCGCCGCTCTTGTTGATGCCCAGGAATTGGTCGTTGGGGCGGTTGTCCAACAGGGCGGTGCCGTTTTTCAGGGCCATTTCCACATCCTGGGAGGTGGCAAGGTATTTATCGTTGAACTTGGCCTTGAAGGGTTTGGGCTGGGGCTTGCTCATGCCTTTTTCAAGTGGGTTATTCTTGTCCTGGAAGTACGCCTGCATGCCGCCATCGAGGATCGAGACTTCTTCATGGCCCAGCACCTTGAAAGTCCAGTAAAGACGTGTCGCGGTGCCCAGTTCGGCGGCGCTGAAACCGTTGGCGACCACCACCACGTGGTCGTTGTTGCCGATGCCGAGCCCGCCGATCAGTTTTTCAAGATAGGCGGTTTCCGGCAACATCCCCGTGACCGTCTTGCCCATGACATTTTTCTTCACCCGCCATTGGTCTTTCCCATAGTTGGTGAAAACGGCGCCGGGGATATGTCCCATCATGAAGGCATTGGGGTTGCCGGTCACATCCAGGAATACGATACCCGATTTTCCGGTATTCGCCTTGACCCAGTCGACGTCCACCACCGGGCTTGCGGCAAACGCCGGATGCGTTAGAGCGTAAACCGCAATCGCGGCGGCAACGGCAATTATTTTTTTCATGAAGGATAACTCCCCATTGATTGTTTTGAATAAGGAACTTTGGTTGCAGGTTCTTTGCCAACCCTAGCACTGCGTAGGAGGGAAGGAATACTGATAAAATGTAGGGAATATAGTAATATTCTTTAGGTCTTAGCCGCTCTTGCCGCCATGGGCCGCCGACCAGGCGGCGGGGTCCTTGAGGAACGCGCGCACGCCTTCGATGGCTTCGGGGGGGAAATATTTTCCTTCTTCGGCCACCGACAGAACGTCGTGCCACGTTGCCAGGTAGTGAAGCTTGACGCCTTCGTCCTCGAGGGTTTTCTCGGCACCGGAAAAGACACCGTAGAAAAAGACAACAAAGGAATCCGTCACCTTGCCGCCGGCGTCCCTGAGGGCATTGATGAAGGTGATCTTGCTGGCGCCGTCGGTGGCCAGATCTTCGACCAGCAGAACCTTGCTTCCTTCGGCCATATCGCCTTCGATCTGGGCGTTGCGGCCGAAGCCCTTGGGTTTTTTACGAACGTAAAGCATGGGCTGTCCGGTGGAATCCGCAATCCAGGCGGCATAGGGGATCCCCGCGGTCTCGCCGCCGGCAACGGCGTCCAGGCCGTCCAGCGCGCCATTGGCCTGCAAGACGTCCACCGCCATTTCCATCATGCGTTTGCGTTCCTTGGGATACGAGATCAGCTTGCGGCAGTCGATATAGACCGGGCTCGCCCACCCCGAGGTCAGAATGTAGGGCTCTTCCGGGCGGAAGTTCACAGCCTTGATGTCGAGGAGAATTTTTGCGGCTTCGGGGCCGTAAAGAGATGATGACATGTCGTCTATCGCCTAATTTTTATAAGTGTTCAACTGTCTCGCCGCCGCAGGATGTATCCTTGATCGCCATAGCCTTCAAAGTAATCGTAAAGATCGTCATGCTGGATCGGCGTGCCTGTTCGTCCGGTTCCAGGTTGCGCTCGGCGACATAGGTTTGGTGCGACTGTCCATCCACCAGGACGTGATACCAGGGCCGGTCCTTGGGCGGTTTTGAGCGGGCCATTTTCCGGTACCAGTCCTCGGTGCCGAGAAAATGGGGGTCCACGTCAACGATGACGCCCCGGTAGTCGAACTGCTTGTGCTGGATGATGTCGCCGATGGAAAACTTGGCTGTGGTGGAATTCACGGGATTCGGGTCCGTCCTTTTGCGAGATGGGGCGGGATCATCGCAGGGTTCGGGGGATGAATCAATTCCCCCTGGATTTGAGGCTTATCACCGCCGGATAAGCCAGAAAATCAGGGACAAAACCAAGCTTACGAGCAGGGATGTTCCGAAGGGGAAATAGAGCCTGAAATTTTCCCGCTCGATTACGAAATCTCCGGGGAGCCGTCCCAGGCCCAGTTTTTCAAGCCAGGGCCAAGCGATTCCGGCAACCAACAGAACGATGCCGAGAATAATCAGCCAGCGCCGCTGTGGAATCCCCTTGTAAAAACCGTCGCGCCAGCCGGGATAGCTCCAGCCGTTGGTTCCGATATATAATTGTGGGATCGAGGACAATGTTTAGCCCTTAACGCAAATCATCGGTTCGAGCCGGGCCACCTTGGCCGCCAGACCGGCGTGGGCGGCGGCGTCGACCACGGCGGAAACGTCCTTGTAGGCGCCGGGGGCTTCCTCGGCGACGCCACGCGACGAGTGGCTGCGCACCAGAATACCGCGTTCGGCAAGGTCGTCGACCACCTGCCGGCCACGCCAGAGCTTGAGTGCCTGGTGCCGG
>JAOUPW010000321.1 GCA_029879665.1 Rhodospirillales bacterium
GGCCGGCATGCCGATGACGCCGGCGTTGTGCCACAACCGATCGCCCAGGGTTTCCGTAAACGGAAGTCCACAATGGCCGGCGATAACCCCGTCGATGGGCTTGCCGGCGGTATCGGCGAGGATACGGACTTCGGCCTTCTTTTCTCCGGATGCCGTCGAAGCGAAGATAAAACGGCTGATTTCTCCGCCGCCGCCATGGATCGCCGCCAGCCGCCGCCCGGAGAGGGTAAAGAGAACCGTCCGCGGCAAGGACCGCATCCAGGTCTTGGCGCCGCCGTCCAGGGCCGCGCGGGCGCGCGCGAACCATTCCACCGATAACGCCTGACAGGCGCTTCCCTCCTCGAACCCGCAGCCGCAGTCGTCTTCGTCGAAACCGAGGGATTCCTCGCAGTTGCCCATAACCACATGAATGCCCCAATCGCGAATGACATCCACAGTGGCGGCGGGATCGGCGCAATAGGCAACCACGTCGCCGGTGCAGATCACCCGGGAAGGCGGAATGCCCAGGCGCTTCGCTTCCGCCAGCACCGCCCGGACCGCCTGCAGGTTGCCGTAGGGTCCGCCGAATACCAGCACCGGCCCGTCAAGATTTCCGATGTCATGCATGGCCCTGGACCTTTCCTTACTCCGGACTGCAGGACGCGCCGCCGAGCACGCAGAAGCGGGCGCAATGGGGATGGTTCAGTTTCACTTGCCTCGCCGACTGGCCCAGCGTCGCGCCCATCTCGAAGGCGGGATCGTAGGGCAGCAGGGTACAGGGCACGACCACCGGCGCGGCGGCGCCCTTGCGCCGGATGACCATGCGTGAGGTCGCGCACATCATGGTTTCCGGCGGCACGCCCAGAATGTCCCAGCACTGCATGGTGATTTCAGGCACGTCCAGGGTGGCGTCCATTTCCGGGAACAGGATCAATCGCGAAGGATCGTTTGCATCGACGGGAATGTTTTCGCGGGCGAACAGGGCGGCGTAGCCGCGCCGGGATTCGTCCGCGGTTTCGTTCCAGCAGGTTCGCCCGGCGACCGCCAGATTGAAACCGTTCTCGGCCAGCCACTTCAGGCCACCGAGGGTCGCCGCCCAGGTGTTTTCGCCGCGCACCGATTCGTGCCGCTCGGGGGTGTGATGATCCATGGAAACGCGAATCGCCAATGCCCGGCCGAACCGTTGGCCGATTTCCAGCAGCCGGGACTTTTTGTTCATCAACGGCTTCATGGCGTTGGTCAGCACCAGCGCCCGGAACCCGCGCCCGAGGAGGTCTTCCAGCATGGCGGGCAGGGCGCGGTTCATGAAAGGCTCGCCGCCGGTGAAGCCAATTTCTTCCACCGGCAGGCCGAGGGTCTCGATCTCATCCAGGTATCCGGCGACTTCGGCGGTGGAAAGGTAGGCTAGACTGTCATTTTTCGGGTTGGAATCCATGTAACAGTTGCGGCACGTGATGTTGCACAGGCTGCCGGTGTTGAACCATAGCGTTTTCAGATGGGTGAGCGCGACCACGGCGCGCGCCTCGCCTTTGGCGGTGCGGTCGGGATCGCGGAATTTTCGTGGATCGAGAAGGGGGGTCTCGCTCGGTTTGCCGTCCGGCATGAATTAACCTTTAAGTTGCTGTTCTCGCATCCGTCCTAATTTAAACCCTATATCCGGAATACGACAAATAACAACTTCGTGGGGGAGGTGAAAAGCGCATATTCTTGCTCCCCCGGTGCCAATCCCCTATATAATTTCCCTGCCCCGGCGCGGGCGTAGTTCAACGGTAGAACGAAAGCTTCCCAAGCTTTAGATGAGGGTTCGATTCCCTTCGCCCGCTCCAGTTTTCTGAAAATTTGCTCCCCAGCTATGCACCCTTCCTTGCAGACGTTTGCAAGCAATGGAACACACACAAATGCAGTTATGCGTTCGAACGCCCAGCGATATTTTTAACGCTGTTTATTATATCATCGGTTTCATCATTTATGCTTCTCAAGGAGTAACGCAATATAAAATATCCACAAAATGCCGATAATAATGATCCTGTTAAAACGCCAATGCGAACGAGTCTGGCGTGTTCCGGATCCGAAAACGCAAGTGTGCCGATAAATAAACTCATTGTAAATCCAATTCCGGCAAGCACCGAAAGGCCATACATCTGCAGCCAAGTGACCCCATCGGGCAAATAGGAAATGCGTAACTTCACCGCAGCCCAGACGAAACTCATTATACCGAGCTGTTTGCCTAGGAAAAGGCCGGCCGCAATCCCGAGCGGAATACCATTAAACATGTCGCTGAAGGAAAGGTCGCCAAGCCCAACGCCGGCATTAGCAAAAGAAAAAATTGGCATTACGCCAAAAATTACCCACGGCGCGAGCCTGTGTTCGATCTGTTTGAGCGGAGATTCCCGATCATTTGCGTCTTTTCCGTTTAGCGGTATGAAAAGTGCTATGATCACGCCCGCAAGCGTTGCATGAACGCCTGATTTCAAAACGCACACCCAGATAACTAAACCTGTAACAATATAAGGGGCAGTGCGCAAAACGTCCCTATAATTCAGGTATGCCAAGAAGCTGATCCCAACCGCAGCTATCGCGAGTGCGCTAAGAGAGAGTTGCGAAGTATAGAACAGTGCTATGATGATTATCGCGCCTAGATCGTCAATGATGGCGAGTGCGAGAAGAAATACCTTAATTGATACTGGCACTCTTGATCCAAGCAGCGCGAGAACTCCCAAAGCAAATGCAATATCGGTTGCAGCGGGGATTGCCCATCCCTTTATTGTCTCAGGATCTTCATAATTTAACCCAAGATATATTAGGGCGGGGACAAGCATGCCGCCGATAGCAGCGACGATTGGCAGAGCAGATTTTTGTAAGCTTGAAAGCCGTCCTTCCATTACTTCACGCTTGATTTCTAAACCAATCAGAAAAAAGAAAATTGCCATCAAGCCATCGTTGATCCAAAGAAGGAGGGGCTTATCTATTCCAACTGCACCAATCTGAATGGCAACAGGCGTGCTGAGGAGCCTGTCGTAAAGCCAGTCGAGCGGTGAATTGTCCATCGCTAGGGCAATAGATGCCGCAATAATTAGTACAATGCCCCCAGCTGCCTCATGTTTAAAAAAAGCCTGCGCCCCGCGCTTGATTTCAATTCTTTTCTTCGAAAGCATGGTTATCACACCACTCTCCTGTAGCTTCTCTCTTATGCAAGGTTTTATTAATTCTCAGAAATTATTGCGTAGATCATCCTGGAATGGCTCTAGTTCCTGACTTCTGGAATACGGCTGATCAAGCAGTGTTATTGGCGTTTGAAAACTGTCTGGTTTTACAGTCAACATGCCGCATTTTACCAAACTCATAACCGATTCAGCGGTACTACCGATAAAGAATCCGGGAACCCCTGTATGGGCTAATGTACCCATCACAATCAGGTCAATTTTTTTCTGTTTCACTATTCGATCGATAGCATGCTCTGGTTTTTCACGAGGCAAATGAACACAGTAATCTAAATCCACCATCGAATATCTTGCGAGAAGATTCTCGAGTGCTAACCGATGGTTTCTCTTGTGCTCTTCAAGAATAGAATTATACCGATGTGGGCTTGTTTCCGACCTGACGACGTCATAATCAATCCCGTCCACCTCCCATGCATGCACGATGTTTAGAAAGGCATGGTCTCG
>JAOUPW010000323.1 GCA_029879665.1 Rhodospirillales bacterium
CATGGCCGCGCCGAGGGTGGAGCCGAACGAGATGGGGTCGAACCCCTGTTCATTACAGATGAAGTTGGCAAAGGTAAGCGCATCCAGATCATTGATGCCGGTCGAGGCGCCAAGCGCCCAAGCGGCTTCGTATTCCAGTCCGCCGGAAGCTACTTGATACTGTGGACGTTCCGCCACCGTATAATGGGTGCGATCGATGGTCGACACCCGGCCGCAGGCTATGGTGCAGCCAAAACAGGCGGCGTTGCGCAACAGATTGGGCTTGCCGTCGCTTTTGCGCGGTTCAGCCATGGCTTCGGCCGAGATGTCTTTGGCACCGTCGAACTGCACATCATGGCTGTTTCGGGTCGGCAGCGCGCCGGTTTCATTAATGACATTCATCAAGACCTGGGTGCCGAAGGCCGGCAGCCCCTGTCCGGTGACCGCATTTTCGGCCAGGACTTTCTTGCCGGCGGCGACGGCTTCCATGAATTTCTCTGGAGAATCCACCTTGACCCCCAGCGAGCCGCGGATGGCAACCGCCTTGAGGTTTTTCGAGCCCATTACGGTGCCTACCCCCGATCGCCCGGCGGCACGGTGCATGTCGTTGACGACGCAGGCGAATTTGACGCCTTTTTCACCGGATATACCGATCGAGGCAACCCGGATCATCTCATCCTGGTGCTTGGCCTTGATTCCCTCTTCCGTGTCCCACACGGATTTTCCCCAGAACTCCGCAGCATCCAAGATTTGGGCGTTGTCATCCTCGATGAACAGATAGACCGGATTGGCGGCCTTGCCCTCGAAAATGATCATGTCCCAGCCGGCGTTTTTCATTTCGTTGCCGAAGAAGCCGCCGGAATTGGAACAAGCAATGGCGCCGGTCAGCGCTCCCTTGGTAATCACCGAATAACGCCCCGCCGTGGATGTCGGCGTACCCGTCAGCGGCCCCGTCGCCATTATCAGCTTGTTATCCGGCGACAAAGGATCAACTTTGGGATCGATTTCCTCGACCAGATATTTGGTTGCTAGGCCACGCTGACCCAGATACTTGTCCGCCCATTCCATGTTGAGCGGTTCGCTTTCACACGTTCCCTTGCTCAGGTTGACGCGCAGAACCTTCCTTGCCCATGACATGATAAATGCCTCCCTTTAAGCCTGCGCTTGTGCACCGGAATCTGTTTTTCCGGCCCAAGCGCGCATTTTTGCATAACCCGTGGTATCGGAATCTATGAAGGTGATGGCCGATGTCGGACAGGCCTTGGCGCAAGCCGGATCCCCTCCGCACAGGTCGCATTTAACGACTTTTCCGGTGGAATGGTTGTAGTTCACGGTGCCGAACGGGCAGGCAATCGTACATACCTTGCAACCGACACAGAGCGCATCGGACACTTCCTTGGCGCCGGTTGCCATGTTGACGGCAATAGCGTCCACCGGACAGGCCTGTTGACACCAGGCTTCGGCACATTGCGTGCAGGTATAGGGAACGAACCGGCCCTCGTCATGAAAGGTGAAGACCTTGATTCGCGACTTGGCGGGGTTGAACACGCCTTCATTTTCGTAAGAGCAGGCGAGCTCACACTGAAGACAATTGGTGCATTTTCCGGGATCGATGTGGAGCGCTTTGAGCATATGGGACCTCCCCAGTAAAAACGGATTATTTCCAGGGAGAGCGGACGGAACGGAAAAGCAGGACAGTTTTCGCAAAAACGGCCCGCTGATTGGATGCCCGGAACTCCCTAGCGCTCTTTTTACGAGCGGTTATATCAATTTAGCACCTATTCCCCCCAAAGGGGCAAGTCACTTTTTGAGGAAAACCGTCCAGACTCCGCAAACAATAATCCCCAAGAAATTTGAGGCACCGCGGATTGCCCCGACTAGAACCTCAATGCCTTGGCTTGCACCACATTGGGCAGCGCGCATATGGCCTTCATCACGCCTTCGCCCGGGGTCTGGTCCACTTCGATCAGGGCGATGGCATTTCCGCCCATTTCCGCCCTGCCGAGATGGAATGTGGCAATGTTAATGCCCGCATCCCCCAGCACGGTCCCCAGCGATCCGATAAACCCGGGTTTGTCGTGGTTGGTGATATACAGCATATTCGGCCCCAGTTCGGCATCGATGGGAATACCCTTGACCTCCACGATCCTGGGCTTGTCGCCATTGAACAAGGTTCCGGCGAGGCTCCGGGTCTGGGTTTCCGTTGTAATGGTCAGCTTGATCGACGTTTGGTAGGCACCGGCGCGTTCATGCTTGATTTCGGAAACGTCAATATCCCTTTCCTTGGCGATCACCGGAGCGCTGATCATGTTGACCGATTCCAACAGCGGCGACAAAAGGGCCTGCAAAACAATCGCCGTCAGGGGACGGGTATTCAGTTCGGCGGCAAGGCCTTCATATTCAACGGTCACTGCCTTGATACCCGTTTCCGTGACCTGACCGGCGAAGCTGCCGATTTGCTCGGCAAGTTTCATATAAGGCTTCAGGCGGGGCGCTTCCTCGGCGGTAACGGACGCCATGTTAAGCGCGTTGACGATGGCGCCGGTGAGCAGGTAATCGGAAATCTGTTCGGCGACCTGCAGGGCGACGTTTTCCTGGGCTTCCGAAGTCGCGGCGCCCAGATGCGGAGTTGCCACCACTTCGGCCATGCCGAACAAGGGGTTTTCCTTGGCCGGTTCCTTGGTGAACACATCAAGAGCCGCGCCGGCCACCTGGCCGCTTTCCAACGCGATTTTAAGCGCGGCTTCGTCGATCAGTCCGCCTCGGGCGCAGTTGATGATCCGCACCCCCTTCTTCATGGATGCGATCGCTTCCTTGCTGACGATATTGCGGGTGGCGTCGGTCAGCGGCGTGTGCAGGCTAATGAAATCCGCACGTTTGAACAGGTCGTCCAACTCCACCTTTTCCACGCCCAGGTCCTGGGCCCGGTCCGGCGACAAATAGGGATCGTAGGCGATGACCTTCATCTTCAGGCCCTGCGCGCGGTCGGCGACAACGGCGCCGATGTTGCCACAGCCGATGATACCCAGCGTTTTGCCCATCAACTCAACGCCCATGAAAGCGTTCTTTTCCCATTTTCCCGCGTGGGTCGAAGCGTTGGCGGCGGGAATCTGCCGCGCCAGCGCCATCATCATGGAAATGGCATGTTCTGCGGTGGTGATGGAATTGCCGTAGGGCGTATTCATCACCACGACGCCGGCAGCTGTCGCCGCGGGAATGTCAACGTTGTCCACACCGATCCCGGCGCGGCCGATAACCTTGAGATTCTTGGCGGCGGACAGAATATCCGCAGTGACCTTGGTCGCCGAGCGGACGGCAAGACCGTCATACTCGCCGATACAGGCTTTCAACTCCTCCGGACTCATCCCCGGCTTAACATCAACGGCAATCCCGCGATCGGAAAAAATTTCGGCGGCGCGGGGGCTCATCGAGTCTGCAATGAGAACTTTCGGTTGATCGGACATCAGCTTGATTCCTTAATCATAAACATAAAAAATTCACCACGGAGGCATAGCGACGGAGAGAAGAGAAAGATAAAAAATATTAATCCTCTAACTTTCTTCCTTCTCTGTGTCTCATCGTCTTTGTGGTTGTCTTCAAAGTTCGCTTTTGATGGTGGCGAAGGCCCAGTCCAGCCATGGGAACAGGGCTTCCAGATCCT
>JAOUPW010000322.1 GCA_029879665.1 Rhodospirillales bacterium
TGCCGTATATGCCGAAGACGCCACATTCTTCGTGGAAATGGTCGTCATCCGGTTGGGAACCCGTTTGTTCAAGGTTAGCCATTATGCCGCCACGGTCTTCCATTACTTGTTGCTCTCGATCAGGCGTTCCATGTCGCTCCGTTCTTTTCGGTCATAGCCCTCACGGGGGTCGGAGGTATCACTTTTTGGCTTGGGAGTCAGCAGGCTGCGAATTTTTTTCTGTTCTTCGTAGAGCTCCTGAACTTCGTCTCTTTTCTTGGTCGCGGCTTTGGCGTTATCGCTGGGGACCAGCGAAAACAGGATTTCGGCGCCCGCCTTGATCAGGGGCATGCTGCGGGCTTCATGCAGCCATTGGAATTGGTCCAATCCTTTGGGCGTTTTTTCCGATTTGCCTTGACCGCCGGTTGTTCCGGTTTGCGGCGCGGGTTTGGCTTCGGGCGTTGTTTGACCGGTGGTTGCAGATTCCGTTTCCACCGGTTTCGGCGCCGGGATCAGCCATTCAGCGGCGATATAGACCAGGCAGACGAGAATGGCGCCCCGGGCGATGCCGAAGAGGAAACCAAGCGACCGGTCCAGTTCATTGAGGGAACTGTCCTTGACCCGGCTGGAAATGCCCCGAGTGATCAGGGAGAGAATGACAAGGCTGAGGATAAAGAGAATCGCACCTGCGGCAATATCGGCAAACAGCACGGTTTCGATGTATTCGCGGGCATACGGCTTTACATAGGGAAACCCGTAAATAGCGGCAAAGGTCGCGCCGACCCAGCCGCCAACGGAAAGAACCTCATGCACAAATCCCCGTGAATAGGCGAGAAAGGCCGAAATCAAAAGAACGGCCGCGACGCCGATATCAACAACGGTTGCCGCCGAGCTATCCATGGCGTGTTTTCCCTCCGGCCTGGGAGTTCGGCTGGAACATTTGGATCAGGTCTGAAATGTTGCTGACCTCTTGCACCTTCAACCCGGATGTCAGCTTTCCCTTGCCGCGCCGTTTCGGGATAATGGCGCGGGTAAAGCCCAATTTTTCGGCTTCCTTCAGCCGTGCATCCGTCTGTGACACCGCTCGCACCTCGCCGGAAAGCCCGATTTCTCCGAAAACCACCGTCTCGCCCGGGACCGCGATCCCGCTTAGAGAAGACGCCAAAGCCGCCGCCACTGCAAGGTCGGCGGCGGGTTCCCCGACGCGGAGCCCGCCGGCGATGTTTAAGTAAACATCGCTACCCGCGAGGGCAAGGCCGCATCGGGATTCCATCACCGCCATGATCATGGCGAGGCGTCCGGAATCCCATCCCACCACGGCGCGGCGCGGCGTGCCCAGGGACGATGGCGCGATCAGGGACTGAATTTCAACCAAAATCGGGCGGGTTCCTTCCATGCCGGCGAAAACGCAGGCGCCGTTGATGTCCCGGTCCCGGTCGGTCAGGAACAGGGCCGAGGGGTTGGTGACCTCGCTCAGGCCGCCGTCGGTCATTTCGAAAACGCCGATTTCATCGGTGGCGCCGAAGCGATTCTTGACCGATCGCAAAATGCGAAACTGGTGGCTGCGTTCGCCTTCGAAGTAAAGCACCGTATCCACCATGTGCTCCATCACCCGGGGCCCGGCGATCAACCCTTCCTTGGTGACGTGACCGACCAACAGCACGCTAAATCCCCGGCGCTTGGCGAGACGGATCAGTTCCTGGGCGCTGGTGCGTACCTGGGACACGGTGCCCGGCGCCGATTCCAGATTGTCCACGTACATGGTCTGGATGGAATCGATAACCACGATGTCTACGCCGTCGGGCGAATCAAGGGAGGTGACGATGTCGCGGACCGAAGTCGCCGCCGCCAGTTCCACGCTGGCGCCGGATAGCCCCAGGCGTCCGGCGCGCAGCCGCAACTGGTCGATGGCTTCTTCGCCGGAGATGTAGGCGCAGCGGTATTTGCCGGCCAGCGCCGCCACCACCTGCAACAGCAGGGTGGACTTGCCGATGCCCGGATCGCCGCCGACCAGCAACGCCGAGCCTGGTACCATGCCGCCGCCGCAGACCCGGTCGAATTCGGCGATGCCGGTAACCCGCCGGGGGGGAGGGGCGCTTTTGCCCTGAAGGCTGACGAATTCCACCGTGCGGCCGCGCTTGGCGCCCAGTCCCTTGGGTGCGCTTTCGGGGGCGGCTTCCTCGATCAACGTGTTCCAGGCGCCGCAGGCGTCGCACCGCCCGCTCCACTTGGACGAACTGGCGCCGCAGTCCTGACAGACGTAAAGGGCGGCTTTACGGGCCAATGAGGTGCTCCTCAGGCGATTGGGAGATGCGAATGCGTATTTGCCCTCACGCCCGCACCGCCATCTTGATCGGGCCTTCGGCGCGGCCGTGGATGAATTGATCCACATGCGCGTTGCCGGAATTGTCGATGTCGGCGACCGGGCCGGCCCAGATGATCTTGCCTTCATAGAGCATGGCAATGCGGTGGGCGATCTTGCGCGCGCTGGCCATGTCGTGGGTAATGGACAGCGCCGTCGCGCCGACTTCTCGAGTCGTTTTGACGATCAGGTTGTTGATGACGTCGGCCATGATCGGATCCAGTCCGGTGGTCGGTTCATCGAAGAAGATAATTTCGGGATCGCCGGCGATGGCCCGGGCCAGGCCGACCCGTTTTTGCATGCCGCCGGACAGTTCCGCCGGAAACAGGTTCGCGACGTCCGAGGCCAGGCCCACCTGGGCCAGCTTGGAGACGGCCAGATCCCGGGCCGCGGCCCGTCCCATGCGTTTTTCCGCCAGGACGCCAAAGGCGACATTTTCCCAAACCGGCAGACTGTCGAACAGGGCTCCGCCCTGAAACAGCATCCCGAATTTGCGGTTGACCTGTTCACGGCGGCGCGCCGACATGCCGATGACTTCTTCGCCGTCCACTTCGATGCTGCCCTTGTCCGGGCGCAGCAGGCCGAGGATGCTTTTCAGCATCACCGATTTTCCGGTGCCCGAGCCGCCGATGACGACCACGGATTCGCCGACTCCCACATCCAGGTCGATGCCGTCCAGCACCTTCTTCTTACCGAAGGCCTTGTAAACGCCCCTGAGGCGGATTTTCGGGGGTGCGGTGTTCATGATGCGAAAAAGATTTCCGTCAGGATGTAATCGAAGCAGAGGATCAGGATCGAGGCCGAAACCACGGCATTGGTGGTTGCCGCACCCACGCCTTGCGCGCCGCCACGGGAATGATACCCGTGATAGCAGCCCATCAGGGTGATGATGAACCCGAACACGGCGGCCTTGATCAAACCGGAAACGACGTCTCCGGTTTCCATGAAATCGTAGGTGTTCTGAAGGTAGTTGGAGGGGTTGAACCCCAGTTTATAAACGGCGACCAGATAGCCGCCGAATACGCCGATGATATCGGCGATGAATACTAAAATGGGCATCATGGTCACACCCGCGATCAGGCGCGGCGCAACCAGATACTTCATGGGATTGGTGCTCAACGTGGTCAGCGCGTCAACCTGTTCGGTCACCCGCATGGTACCGATTTCGGCGGCCATGGCCGCGCCCACCCGGCCCGCAACCATCAGGCCGGCCAGCACCGGGCCCAGTTCGCGGGTGATGGAAAGAACCACCACGTTGGCGATGGCGCCCTCGGCGGAAAAGCGGGCGAACCCGGTGTA
>JAOUPW010000324.1 GCA_029879665.1 Rhodospirillales bacterium
ATATCCGCGTGGCCGTCAAATGCGCCTGTCTGGTACCGGACCAGATCGACGCCCTGTGCGCGGGGAACAACGCACAGGTCGTCAAGATCCAAAAGGCGATATTTTCTTTGGAATCGGAAGCGGACGATCTCAAAAATGAACTTCGCGGCCATCTGCCGAAAAGCCTGTTCATGCCGGTAGACCGGCGCGACCTGCTGGAGGTTCTCGATTTTCAGGATTCCATCGCCGATTCCGCTAAACATGTCGCCCGCCTTCTCGTTGAACGGAACATGGAGGTGCCCGATTCCATGAAGGAACCCCTGAAGGCTCTTTCCCGCCGATGCGCCGATGCGTGTGTGCAATGCCAGAAGGTTATCGAGGAACTGGATGAACTGGTCGAAACCGGTTTCGGCGGCCGTGAATCGGTTCGGGTTTCGCAGATGTTGGACGAACTGAATAGAATTGAAACGGATACCGACCGCATGGCGTCGGATCTATCGCGCGAATTGTTTGCCCTGGAAGAGTCCATGAGCCCCGTGTCCGTTATCCTTTTATACCAACAGATCAAGCAGATCGGCAATCTGGCCGATTTTGCGGAAAAGGTTGGTAACAGGTTGCGGCTTCTTCTCGCCCGATAATTGGGCGCATGGCATCCAAAGGAAAAAAGACGAAATGGAAATAATTTCACAATACGGAACCGTGTTTCTTGTGATCGCGGTTATCTTCGGCCTCTATATGACCTGGGGCATCGGTGCCAATGACGTCGCCAATGTCATGGGAACCTCGGTCGGTTCGGGCGCCGTGACGGTCAGGAACGCCATTATCATCGCCGCCATCTTCGAGTTCGCGGGCGCCGCGCTGGCTGGCGGCAACGTCACCAAGACCATCCGCAAAGGGATCATCGATCCCACCCCCATCGTCAATAATCCGGAACTTCTTATTTTTGGCATGCTCGGCGCTCTTCTTGCGGCGGCGATCTGGCTGATGTTCGCCTCCTGGCGGGGCTGGCCGGTCTCCACCACCCATTCCATCGTCGGCGCCATCGTCGGTTTCGCCATTGCCGGCATCGGCGTGGATGCCGTTCAATGGAACAAGATCGGTCAGATCGTCGCCAGCTGGGTGGTCTCGCCGGTTCTGGGCGGGGGTGTCGCCTTTGCCCTGATGATGAGCATCCGCCACCTGATCCTCAATTCCGACAACCCTTTCCACAGCGCCAAACGATGGGGTCCGGCTTATGTGTTCATGGTCGGTTTCATCATCTCCCTGGTCACCATTTTCAAGGGCCTGAAGCACTTGGATCTGCATCTCAGCGTTTCCATGAGCTTCGTGGTCGCAGCCATCTTCGGGATGATCGTCGCCATTATCGGCTGGAGCCTAATCAACCGCATCACCATTGATGAAAAGGCCGACCGGGACTTTCACTTCGCCAGCGTCGAAAAAGTTTTCATCCCGATGATGATTTTCACCGCCTGCGCCATGGCCTTTGCCCACGGTTCCAACGATGTTGCCAACGGGGTTGGTCCGCTGGCCGCCGTCGTCAGCCTGGTGCAATCGGGCGGCGAATTGGCGCAGGAATCGGCCATGCCCTTGTGGATATTGTTCCTGGGTGGGTTCGGCATCGTCGTCGGGCTTGCCACTTACGGCTATCGCGTGATGCGCACCATCGGCCACAAGATCACCGAACTAACGCCGACCCGTGGTTTTTGCGCGACCATGGCGGCGGCGACCACCGTAGTGCTGGCGTCGCGCACCGGCATGCCGGTGTCGACCACTCATATCGCCGTCGGCGCGGTCATGGGGGTGGGGCTGGCGCGCGGCATCGGCGCCATCGACCTGCGCGTGGTTGGCGGTATCGTCATGTCGTGGGTGGTAACCCTGCCCGCCGGCGGATTGTTGTCGGCGCTGTTCTTCTACATCCTGAAAGGGATCTTCTCCTGATGCGGAAAATCGCGGCGGCTTAAGCCGCCTTGACGGCCAGCTTCAGGACCGGCGCGAACTGGGGTAGGGCTTCAAGGTCGGCCATCAACTGCCGGGCCTGTTCGTCGGTGAACGGCACCTGCGGCGGCAGGGCGTTGAGCCAGCCCTGATCGCCGGTTAGGCGCGATTTGAGATACTTGAGCGCCATGATCATGGGATATTTCTGCAGGGTCATGCGCACCTCGGCCATGGCGGCCTGAAGTTCGTCGGCCTTGTCGCCTTGCCAGTTTTCCCGCACCAGCCGCGCCAGCGGCGCGGTGGCGTTGGTGCTGGCGGAAATGCAGCCCGGCCCGCCGTGGCGCAGGTTGTCGAGCAGAAAGAGCTCGCTGCCCGAAAATACGCCGAAGCCGGGATATTCCTTGAGCAGGTGTTCGCTGTAGGACCAGTCGCCGGAGCTGTCCTTGAGGCCGGCGACGGTGCCGGGATATTCCTTTAGCAACCGCGCAATCAGGCTGGGCGGGAAGGGCACCGTCGACATCACCGGAAAGTGGTAGAGATAAAGACGGTAGCGCGTGTCGCCGACCCGCTGGATCAGTTCGGAAAAGAAGGCGAACAGTCCGTCTTCCGACGGGTTCTTGTAATAGAAGGGCGGCAGGGTCAGCACCCCGGCGCAGCCCAGCCCGATCAAGGATTTGGTCATGTGCACCGCTTCGGCCAGCGCGCATGACCCGCCGCCGGCGATCATCCGCTCCATGGGCAGGCCGGCTTCGGCCGCGGCCTCGATCAGGGACAGCCGTTGCGCCGCCGTCAGGGAATTGGCTTCGCCGGTGGTGCCCAGCGGCGCCAGGCCGTCGCAACCGTTGTCCAGCAGCCAGCGGCAATGGGCGACGAAGGCCTTGGGATTGGGTTCCAGGTCCTGGGTGAACGGGGTCAGGGCGGCGGCGAAGACGCCGGCGGGTCCGGAGGCGTGGGTGGGGTCGCTCATCAATCAATTCCTTCTGTTCCAGCGGGCGGCGATCATAGCAAACGGCCCCGGAAATGGGAGGGGAAAGTGTCCCGGGCTTGTGCCGTGGATTTACTCGGCGGGGCGCTCCGCCGCGCCGGGGGGTGCGGATTCCTTCCGCCTGCCTTCCACCACGCCCGCAACCAGGGTCAGCAGCGGCGGGATGATGGCCAGCGTCAGGGCGGCGGACAGGCAAAGCCCGCCGACCACCACCGATCCCAGGCCCCGGTACAGTTCCGCGCCGGCGCCCGGAAACAGCACCAGCGGCAGCATGCCACAGACACTGGTCAGAGTGGACATGAAAATGGGCCGGATGCGGTTTCGGGTTGCCTCGGCCACCGCGTTCTCGATCGACAATCCTTCCTGGCGTATGTGGAAGATGGTCTGGTGGACCAGCAGGATGGCGTTGTTGACGACGATTCCGATCAGGATGACGAACCCCAGCAGGGTCAGCATGTCCAGATGCTGGGTCGTGAACAGGTTGAGGACCGCCAGCCCGCCGATCCCGCCGGCGGTCGCCAGCGGTACCGAGAGCAGGATGATCAACGGGTAGATGAAACTTTCAAACAGCACCGCCATCACCAGGTAAACAATGGCGATGGCGATGGCCAGATCGATGACCATCTGATCCCAGGCCTGGGTCAACTGATCGGCGGTGCCCGACATGCGCATTTTCACCCCCGGGGGCAGACCGTCGGTGCGGGATTTTTCCATCACATCGCTACGAATCAT
>JAOUPW010000325.1 GCA_029879665.1 Rhodospirillales bacterium
GAACACGCGACCATGGCGGGCGAAAGGGTTCTCCCCGTGGACGGCCTTTCCCTCGATGCCGCGCCTTATTTTTCCATGATCCTGGTGAGCAGGTCCAATGACGACGCAGCCTGAAGTGAATCAAGGACCGGCGTTGGTGGCGCTGACCCAGAGAGGATGCGATCTGGCGCGCACATTGCGTTCCCATCTTCCCGGCTCGTCCGTGCATGGCTTGCAGGGCCGCGCCGACGGCGCCGACGAAACTTTCGCCGCAACGGCGAAACATCTGCGAAATCTTTTCTCGTCCGGCCGCCCCGTTATCGGTTTCTGTGCGGCGGGAATTTTGATTCGCGCTTTGGCCCCGGTGGTCGGGAATAAAAAAACCGAACCCGCGGTGATCGCGGTTTCCGAAGACGGCGCTTTCGTGGTTCCCTTGCTCGGCGGGCACCGGGGCGCCAATCGTCTTGCCACGATCATTGCCCGGGTCACCGGCGGCGCTGCCGCAATCACCACTGCCGGCGAGGTGCGTTTCGGTTTCGGCCTCGACGATCCGCCGCCGGGCTGGCGGGTCGCCAACCGCAACGGCGCAAAACCTGTGGCGGCGGCCTTGCTGGCCGGCGATCCGGTGGCGTTGCGGGTCGAGGCCGGCGATCCTTCCTGGTTAACGGACTCAGACGCGGTGTTTTCCGATAACGGCAAGGAGTCCATCCGGATTACCGACAAAATCGTTTCCGATTCCGATCATGCTCTGGTGATGCATCCGGCCGTGCTGGCGGTCGGCGTCGGCTGCGAACGGGACACGGAACCGGACGAACTAATAAAACTGGTGCGCGGCACCTTGCAGGACGCCGGCCTGTCGCCGTTATCGGTTGCCTGCGTTTGTTCTCTGGATTTGAAGGAAGACGAAGCCGCCGTTCATGCCGCCGCTGCATCATTGGGCGTTTCCGCCCGGTTTTTTACCGCCGCTGAATTGGAAGCCCAGACCCAGCGTCTCGCCAATCCATCGGATGCGGTATTCAAGGCGGTGGGTTGCCACGGCGTCGCCGAAGGCGCCGCGCTGGCCGCGGTTGGTGGGTCGGGAACCCTGCGGGTGGAAAAGAAAACCTCCGCCCGCGCCACCGTCGCCGTCGCCCGCGCTCCGGCCAGCCTTGATCCTTTCGGTATCGGCCGCGCCCGGGGCGTCCTGCGGGTGGTCGGCATTGGCCCCGGCACGGCGGACTGGCGCACGCCGGAAGCGACGCGCGCGTTGCGCGCCGCGTCCGATGTGGTCGGCTACGGCCTCTATCTCGATCTTGTGGCTGATGAAATCACCGGCAAAGCGCGCCATGCTTCCAACCTGTCGCAGGAAGAAGACCGGGTCCGCACCGCACTCGATCTGGCGGCGGAAGGACGCACCGTCGCCCTGATCTGTTCCGGCGACGCCGGCATCTACGCCCTGGCGTCGCTCTGTTTCGAACTGCTGGACCGGGACGACAACGGCGCCTGGAACCGGCTCGACATTTCCGTGGTGCCGGGAGTCTCCGCCTTTCAGGCGGCAGCGGCACGCATCGGCGCACCCATGGGTCACGATTTTTGCGCCGTTTCCCTGTCCGATCTGTTGACGCCGTGGGCGGATATCGAAAAACGCCTGCAGGCGGCGGGGGCCGGAGATTTCGTCACCGCCCTTTACAATCCGGTATCCAGGCGGCGGCGGGTTCATCTCAAAACCGCCCGCGATATTTTTCTCAAGCACCGTCCCGCCGCAACTCCGGTGGTGCTGGCGCGCAATCTGGGCCGGGCCGAAGAAACCATCCGCGTCATCGCCCTTTCTGATCTCACCCCTGATCAGGTCGATATGCTGACCCTGGTTGTGGTCGGCAGCAGCCGCACCCGGGTGGTAACCCGGGGGCAATCCCAATGGGTCTATACCCCCCGTGGCTATGGCGATAAACTCGACGGTAAGAATTGAACCCCCGTTTTCAGAGACAGGAGGCCTATACCATTATGCGTACTCTTCTTTTTGTTCTTGCCCTTTTCGCTGTTGCCGCGACCGGCCAGCCGGTTTCGGCCCAGTCCACGCAAGACATCATTTTCAAGGAAATGGAAAAACGCCTGATCCGGGAAACCCTCGGCCGTGACGCGGAAAAACGGATCTACGGCAGCCAAGCCGAGCACGGGAAGAAAGCGAAAAATGGCAGGGGTAAGGGCAAGCATAAGAACAAGGGCCGGAACGGCGGCCTGCCGCCGGGGCTGCAAAAACAACTTGCGCGCAACGGCACCCTGCCGCCGGGGCTGGCCAAGAAAGAACTTCCCCCCGGCCTGTCCCGGGAACTGGGGCCACCGCCGCCGGGCACTCAGCGCTACATCGTCAACAACGACGTGGTGCTGATCCAGGAAGCCACCAATCTGATCCTGGATGTAATCACCGACGTGCTTAAGTAAGTGGTATTCTTTATGGTCCGGCGCCGCTCATGACCGTTCATTTCATCGGCGCCGGTCCGGGTGCCGCCGACCTGATTACCGTGCGCGGGCGCGATCTCATCCGCGCCGCAAGTGTGGTGCTTTACGCCGGCTCCCTGGTGCCGGAAGCAATCGTCGCCGAAGCGCCGAAAGACGCCCGCGTTCTCGATACCGCGCCCCTGACCCTGGAGGAAATTATCGAAGAAATACGCGTCGCCCATGCCGCCGGGCTCGATGTCGTCCGAGTTCATTCCGGCGACCCGTCGTTGTACGGTGCCATCGCCGAGCAGATCCGCCGGCTCGACCAACTTTCCATTCCTTACGATGTCACCCCGGGGGTGAGCGCAACTTCCGCCGCCGCCGCCGCGCTGAAATGCGAACTGACCCTGCCCGACATCAGCCAGACGGTGATCTTGACGCGGACCTCGGTGCGCAGCACCGGCATGCCGGAAAATGAAAGCCTGGAAAATTTCGCCCGCACCGGCGCAACGCTGGCCATTCATCTTTCCATCAACAACCTGGCGCAAGTGGTGAAGCAACTGACCCCCCATTACGGCGCAGACTGTCCGGTGGCCGTCGCCTACCGGGTGAGCTGGCCCGACCAGTTGATCCTTCGCGGCACCCTTGGCGACATCCGCGAAAGCGTGAAAGCCGCCGGCATCACCCGCACCGCGTTGATCCTGGTCGGCCGGGTGCTGGACGAGGACGCGTTTTCCGATTCGCGTCTTTACGACCCCGACCATCACCATGTGCTAAGGCCGAAAGGGTAAACGAACTATGAGCGAAGAAACCCTCGATCCCGTCGCCGTCGCCATTCTGGCGGCGCTGTCCGAAACCGACGGTTCGCTGTCGCCCCAGGACATTGCGAAAACCATCGCCCAGGCGCGGTCCAAACCGAAAGATCCGCCAGATGTCTGGAAGAAGTACCTGCAAGCGGTAAAACAGCAAATGGTCCATCTGGCGCGGGCCGGGCGCATCGAAATTCTGCGCAAGGGCAAACCCGCCGACCCGGAAAATTTCAAGGGCGTGGTGCGGCTGCGACTGAAGGGCGCCGGAGCGGAATCCGGAACCGATTAATCGCGGCGCCTATCGTAAATCCCGGGCGGACCGATCCGGTTCACGACAAAATATTTACGTAATAACAATAAGATAGAGCATATTCATCGATTCCGATAATACCGGAAATGCTC
>JAOUPW010000326.1 GCA_029879665.1 Rhodospirillales bacterium
CCCGGAAGACCGCGCCGCGCTTCAGAAACGACTCGAAGATCTGACGCGGCGCATCAACGATCCCACGGTGCGGGCGCATTTCCTGAAAAGTTTCAAGGATCGCATCTGGACCCGGCGCAATGACGCCGGTAGCCGGACCCCGGGGGGCTGGAAACGGGGCGGGCGGGCTCCGGGCGCGAGCATGAAGATGGACGGCAAGGCCGGCCCGGCGGCAAAAACCGATCCCCTTCGTTTTGCCCAGCGAATGTTGGTTGCGATCATCATCAATCACCCGGACTTCTTTCATCATGTAGAAGAAGAGCTGGGATCGGTCGGGTTTGACGACGCCGCCCTGGATGTTCTGCGCCAGGAATTGATCCAGATTCTATCCGGGTCCAGCAGCTTCGAAGGCGAAGAAATCCGCGCCGAGCTTATCCGCCGGGGCCACGGTCCGGCCATGGAGACGGTTTTCCTGGATCCCATAATCCGCCGGCACCGTGAAATAGGGCCGAAGGCGGCCAACGACAATCTGCAGGCGGCCTGGGAAGAGAATTTCCAGGCTCTGCGCCGGGTGGCCCTGATGGATGAAAAAAAGGACAGCCAGGACATTTTTTCCGAAGACATGAACGAGGAAACCTGGGCTCGGGATAAGGCCCTGATCGAAGCCCTGAACGAGGAAGAAGCAAGCTAGAAACGTTCTAAAAATCTAATCCACCCTGTTTTCCGCCCCCTAACGCTCAAATATCTCCTTACTATCTCCCGACTCTTCCGCGGGGGGCGCCCGGCGGAGCGACGGCACTAGCAAATCCCGTGCCGTAAAGGACAAGAAAGCCTTGGTTTTTATTACGTTTTTAGGCATTCCCCGCCTTGACTTTGAAACCGGACAGGCTTAAATGGCGCCCACAGGGAGACCCCCTTGAAGACGCAAGGGGCGAATACCACTTCTATAGAAGTGGTTTTTGCGGCCCAGGGCCCAGCCATTCAAGATGGCTGAAAGTGCGGTGGGACGGTTGGAAGTACGGGACGAGATCGAAATCGGGGGAAATCCGCGGTCCGTTGCGCGTCAGGCGCAAAGGAGGCGGTCGGGTTATTCAGGGACTGATCCGGTTTTTCGCGGGGATGTAGGCACGTACGTGGGAAGCCGGAATGATCGAGACGTTATCAGCTGTTGATTAGGAAGGCTTGATCCGAACCTCTTCCGGGAGGTGCGGAATGAAGGATTTATTGTCTGCCATCGGTGCAGGCATTCAGATGGAGAGTATATTTCATGGCTAAAAGTGCCGCTGCGGCCGAAGTGCAGCCCGTCCGGGAAGAAGGAAACGACAGCCCACTGCTCGACAGCCTGGGGTCTGCCGTCAAGAAAATGCTGGCTGCTTCAAAGGAACGCGGGTTTGTCACCTATGACGAACTGAACAAAGCTCTGCCCCCGGACCAGATGTCTTCCGAGCAGATCGAAGACACCATGGCCCAGCTTTCCGAACGGGGAATTACCGTCATCGACAGCGATGATCAGGAAGATCAGCCTCAGGAAGAAGAAGAAGAAAAGGCATCCGGCAACGTCAATGAAAGCGACGTCGGGCGCACCGACGATCCGGTGCGCATGTATCTGCGCGAAATGGGCTCCGTAGAGCTGCTCTCGCGCGAGGGCGAAATCGCTATCGCCAAGCGCATTGAGGCCGGCCGCGAAATGATGATTGGCGGCATCTGCGAAAATCCGCTGACCATCCGCGCCATAGTCAGCTGGCACGACGCCCTGGTCGAAGAAAAAATGCTGCTGCGCGATATTATTGACCTTGAGGCCACCTATGGCGGCGGCCCGGGCAATACGGCCACGCCGGGGGCGGCCGGGTTGACGGTTCCCGGAGTAGGCGGCGCTCCGGCCGTTCCAGGTGCCCCAAGTGCGGGCGGCAAGACGGAACCGGAAAAAGCCGACGCCACCCATGAAAACGGCGGAAGGCCCACGGGCGAAAGAGACGACGACGACGACGAAGATGCGGATGACGCTGATGACGAACCCAATCTGTCGCTGGCGGCCATGGAGGCACAGCTAACGCCGGGGGTGGTTGAAACCTTCGAGAAGATCGCCGCTACCTACAAGAAACTTCATCGCGCGCAGTTGAAGCGGCTGGAAACCCTCGGCCAGGGCGAAACGATCAAGCCCGCTCAGGAAAGGCGCTATATGAAGATGCGCGCCGAACTGGTGGATCTGATGGAAAACGTCCACCTCAACAACGCCCGTATCGAACAATTGATGGAACAGCTTTACGACCTCAACCGCAGGCTGCTCGGCATGGAAGGAAAGCTCCTTCGGTTTGCTGTGGCGTGCAAGGTCAAGCGCGAGGATTTCCTGGAACAATACCATGGTCATGAGCTGGATCCTGGCTGGACGAGCCGTGTCAACAAGCTGTCCGGCAAGGGCTGGAAAAAGTTCATCGAAAAGCACGATGAAGACATCAAGGAAATTCGTGCGTCCATTTCCGATGTCTCCAGCGAAGCCGGCCTGCCGATTTCCGAATTTCGGCGTATCGTTTCCACCGTGCAGAAGGGCGAACGCGAAGCCGCCAAGGCGAAAAAGGAAATGATCGAAGCCAACCTCAGGCTGGTGATTTCAATCGCCAAGAAATACACCAACCGGGGACTGCAATTCCTCGATCTGATCCAGGAAGGCAACATCGGCCTGATGAAGGCGGTGGACAAGTTCGAATACCGGCGGGGCTACAAATTCTCCACTTACGCCACTTGGTGGATCCGGCAGGCGATTACGCGCTCCATTGCCGATCAGGCGCGGACCATCCGTATTCCGGTGCACATGATCGAAACCATCAACAAGCTGGTGCGCACGTCTCGCCAGATGCTGCATGAGATCGGCCGCGAACCGACGCCGGAAGAACTGGGCGAAAAACTCTCCATGCCGCTGGAAAAAGTGCGCAAAGTGTTGAAGATCGCCAAGGAACCGATCAGCCTGGAGACCCCCATCGGCGACGAGGAAGACAGCCACCTGGGCGATTTCATCGAAGACAAGAACGCGGTGCAGCCGCTGGACGCGGCGATTCAGTCCAACCTGCGCGAAACCACCACCCGGGTGCTGGCGTCGCTCACCGCGCGCGAGGAACGGGTGTTGCGGATGCGCTTCGGCATCGGCATGAACACCGATCATACGCTGGAAGAAGTCGGCCAGCAGTTCTCTGTTACCCGCGAGCGAATACGTCAGATCGAAGCCAAGGCGCTCCGCAAGCTCAAGCATCCGTCGCGCTCCCGCAAACTGAGAAGTTTTCTCGATTATTAAGGGACGCGGGGCAAAGGATCAGGAAAAGGGCCGGGGCGCAAACCTCCGGCCCTTTTTATATTTATTTTTTTGGTTTGCATGGCTCCCGGCCTGATATAAGCGGGGGGCTAACCGGAACCCTGGCCGGACCCCTGGCCGGATTTTCGGGCCCGTAGCTCAACTGGTTAGAGCCGGCCGCTCATAACGGTCTGGTTGCAGGTTCGAGTCCTGCCGGGCCCACCAACCTCCCTACAGCGCGTAAAACTCAGCCATTTATAAACCAGCATTGCCGATATGAAGCAAGATAGGCAGACCGTTCCCTAGAACCGAACCCCGGAGAGAAATGCGGAACCAACGAAA
>JAOUPW010000327.1 GCA_029879665.1 Rhodospirillales bacterium
TGTGTCCGATGAACGCGTATCCCTTGTTCACCATCAACTGCACGCCGTCCGGTCGTCCGCCCTGATCAGAGTGTCCAATCAGTATCATGTTCTTGGCAAAATCCGGAGCGGGTAAATTCTGACTGCTCATCGATTGCACTCCTCACATTTTAGCAACAAAGCCACGATTACAGATCTTTGCGGGATTTATTGTGGGGATGATCGGGATCATTCCCGAAGACCGAACGATAGGTATCGTACCGGAGCCCTTTGTGCTCCAGAATAATACACAGCACAAAGACGACAAGAACGTATGCCAGCATGACTACGGTCAACACCGGCATCGGATACTGCATCAGGCCTGACGCTACGGCACCGACGGCGAAAAAACCGGCAAAATAACCGGCGGTCTTGTGGTACGATTCAAACCTCCGCCTGCGCGGGGTCATGTCGAAGTGATCCCCGTGCCATGTCGACGGGTCGTCCGGATCGGAAATATAGTAGTATTTTCCGCCGTGCGTCCCGCGCAACAAGGCCGAGCCGACCTGCAAACATCCCAGCACGATCGTCATGATTCCGAATAGCGAATGCACGGACCCGCTGATGCCGCGGCTGACCGTCAACGCCACTGCTAATCCGGCAAGCGACAGGCCGATCGCCAGATAAAGAACGTATTGATGAACGTTGAACCACCACCACGAAATGTTTGTGAGCTTGATCTTGTCCGTAATGCCGCGCTGACTGGGCTTCGGCTTGAAATATCTGATCGATATGATGCTTAATGGTACCAATACGAACCAGATTCCGAACATTAAAACGGCATGGTAACTCCAATGGATTTCGACTGTTCTCCCCAGAAAGTCGAGATATACTTCCGTTGGAATATGTGATTGCGCTTCGCCCATCGTCATTTTTTTCTTTCATAATCACGCCGACGACGCGGCATTACTTTTTCATATCGTCAGAAAAGGAAATTACGAAGACGCAATCATCGATATCTAATTTTCAATTCAGGTTATTGCCAAGTCGCATGTTGCAACATCGATCCGTCATCCCGCATGAAAAATTACTGGAAAAACCGCATCCGACAAGCTTTTGATCCTTTTCCCGTAATTTTAATTGTTCCGTGAATTTTTTGAAAAACGTCGCTACTGGTTCTTGTAATTCTTCCACCTAGAAGGTGCGCTCTAACCAATTTGTTTTCCAAAAGAAAAAAAGCCGTTCAGGCTAAAATCCCAAACCACGGCAAGCCCAGGCAGCCGGCCGCCTGGGAATATTACTTTAAAGCTATTTTTTAGAAGTTTTATAAATTGGCTGGGGCGGCAGGATTCGAACCTGCGAATGCCGATACCAAAAACCGGTGCCTTACCACTTGGCCACGCCCCATCCATGGTCTTCGATGGCCGCGAACATAAGCCCAAACGCCCTTAGCCGCAACCACGGCAACGCCAAAAAAACATACGTTTTATCTATCCAACCGGGTGGCATCGGCTTCCAGGGAGGCCGCTTTTACCCACCACCGGGGATGGTCGTGGATCAGGCCCATGACCGCTTGTGTCGCCTGGGTAACCTCGCCGAACAGGCCGAAACAGGTGGCCCCGCTGCCGCTCATGCGCGAAAGCAGCACGCCGGGACACGCTTCCAGCGCCGCCAGCACCCGGCCGATGGCCGGTTCCAGCGATTCGGCCGCCACCGTCAGGTCGTTGCGCCGGGCAGCCAACAATTCCGCCAGGGCCCGGATATTGCCGGGCGTTTCCGTGAACCGGGCCGGTTCCGAATAGGGGCCTTGGCGGGCGGCGAAAACTTCCGGCGTCGAGACCGGAGTCAGGGGATTGACCAGCACCAGCCAGCCTTCGGGCAGGGCCGGCGCCGGGGTCAGTTCTTCGCCGATGCCGCCGGCAAACGCGGCCCGGCCCCTGAGGCACATGGGCACGTCGGCGCCCAAGCCGACCGCCAGATCCATCAATGCCGCCTCGCCGATCTCCACATTCCATAATCGCATCAACGCGCGCAATACCGCCGCCGCGTCCGCCGAACCGCCGCCCAGGCCGGACGCCACCGGCAGGCGTTTGGTCAGCGTGATGGCGGCGCCTGCCGTCACCCCGGCCAAATCTTTCAATCCCAGCGCCGCTTTCAACACCAGATTGTCGGCACCAACCGGAATACCATCGGCGAACGGCCCGTCTACGGCGAGGCTCAAGCCCTCCGCCGCCTCGACTTTGATCTTGTCCTGGACGCCGGCGAAGGCGATCAGGCTGTCCAAAGTGTGAAAGCCGTCGGCACGACGGCCGGTGACATGAAGATAGAGATTAACCTTGGCCGGCGCCGCGAAGGTGAGGGCGCCGTCTGCTGATACGCTCATCGTACCCTGCTATTTTGCCGCGGTGGTGGATTTTGCTGGCAGGCCATCGGCGATTTTTTTCTTGATACCTGCGATCAGTTCCTTGTCGGGTTCGTATGAAAGCGCACGGCGCCATTGGAAGCGGGCTTCCTGCTTGCGGCCAACTTTCCAGAAAGCGTCCCCCAGGTGATCGTTGATGATCGGATCTTCGGCCCTGAGTTCCACCGCTCGCTCGAGCTGCTTCACCGCGCCTTCAAAATCTTCCCGTTGATAAAGAATCCAGCCCAGGCTGTCGACGATGTAGCCGTCATTGGGGCGCAATTCCACCGCCTTGCGGATCATGGCTTGCGCGCGATCCAGGTTGAGTCCCTTTTCCACCCAGGAATAGCCCAGATAATTGAGCACGTACGGCTGTTCCGGTTCAAACTCGAGGGCTTTGAGAAAATCCTTTTCCGCCCGGTTCCATTTTTTTGATCGTTCAAGCGCGATGCCCCGGGCATAGAGCAAAGACCAATGCCGGGACTGAAGAGAGGAAATCCGCGCAAATGCCTGATCGTAAATTTTTACGGCTTCTTCATAGCGTTCCTTGCCGCGCAAAACATCGCCCAGATCAATCAACGGATCGGGGCTTTTTTTATCCTCATCCGCCATGGCTTTCAGATAGGCAATCGCTTCCTCTTCACGGCCCATCCGGTCAAGGTTACCGGCAAGACGAAGACGTGCCGACCACGATATGGGCGAGGTCCGGTTGATGGAGCGGTAAACATCATTGGCGCGTTGGTAGCGGTTGGACTGTTCCAGCATGTTTGCGACGAGAGCCTGGTTTTCCGGAAAATCCGGTTTCAGATAAAGGGCCATCTGTCCAAAGATCAGGGCCGTTTCGCTGCCATTTTGCTGGCGGAGCGAACTGGCAAGATCGAACATTCCTTCGGCAATTCCTTCTTGAACGGATTTGACGCTCTTGGGCGGCGGCTTGCCGCCTTTTTTGAGATTTGCCAACACCGGCATCAACAACACCGAAGACGGGTTTTCCTTTAGGTAACGTTCATATATTTCCCTGGCTTTTTCCCGGTTGCCCCGGCGTTCGTAAAATCCGCCCAGCAATCCGGCGAGACGAAGCGACAGGCCGCCATCGACCTTTTCCAGTTCGCCGTAAAATTTTTCCGCCGCGTCCGGCCTGCCGGCCAGTTCGTTGATCAACGCGCTGTGCAGAGCCATCAGAACCTTGAAGCCTTTTTTTGCGGCCAGGGGCTTAATACCGTTCAAGGCCTCGTCCCATTT
>JAOUPW010000328.1 GCA_029879665.1 Rhodospirillales bacterium
GCCTCTTCCAGGGTGATTAATCCGGCTCGGACGCCGGCCACGACTGCGGCCTTGCGGCGGATGACCCAGCGCGTTGTGTCCGGGGGAGGCAGGTCGTCGCGGCATATGGGCAGATCCTCGGACCTGGAAGTGTCGTGAAGTGGAGATGAATCGATAGCGCAAGCGTTTGTGTCTTTCATGGCACCCCTTCTGGGTTTGATGAACATTCGGATACATTCTGTGTCCGCCGAATGCGGTAAGTGTTTTTGGTAGCACGCGTCGTCTTAATGAATTGCTAAGGTTCCGATAAGCCCAGGTAAAAAATCATAAAAAACCCCCGGCAGGGTGATCCTGCCGGGGGTAAGCGGGGGCGTGAAAAGGTTAACGCTTGGCTCTCAGAAGTTCTTCCAGCATTTGGTCGGCGGTGGTGATGATCTTGGTGCTGGCCGAATAGGCGCGCTGGACGATGATCATGTTGGTGAACTCCTCGCCGATATCGACGGTGGAAGCTTCCAGTGAAGCCTGAATAATCTGGCCGGTTGGGCCGTTGTCGGCTTCGCGCAGGGTGTAATCGCCGGAAAATTCCGTCGCGCTCCAGACGTTTCCGGTCTTGCTTTCCAGACCGTTGGGGTTGGTAAAAGTGGCCAGCGGCACCTTGTAGATGATCCGGGTTTCGCCATTGTCGAACAGCGCCGTGACCAGGCCATCGGTGCCGATGGTGACGCCGGAGAAGGACCCGAACTGGGACCCGTTCTGGGTGATGAAGGACGGCGTAAAGGTGTCGCCGAACTGGGTCATGCCGTCGGCTTCGCCGGCGGTGCCGAAATCCAGCGCAATCTGGGCTGAATTGCCGGCGCCGCCGTTCATGTCGGCGGCGCCGTTGGTGAAGCCGCCGATCTCGATGGAGGTTACATTGATGGCACTGGGCAAGCCGCTGCTGGAAAAAACAAGGGCATAATCGGTATCGACGGGATAGTTGGTGCTGGCCGCATAGGCTGTTCCCGACGGCGTCGACGGAAGGTTGGTGAAACCGGCGCTGAAGGTCACGTTGTAGGTTCCCGTCGACAGGGACGAAAGAACCAAAGTGTCAACGACACCGGAGTTGGCGTCCTGCCGGGTACGCACCCCGGTACCGCCGGCGGTGTAATTAGGATCGTTGGCCTCGATCGCAGCCGCCAAGTTGGCCACGGCCAAAGCAACGGTGTTGCTGTTAACATCTACGTTGGTGCCGCCGACACCATCGAGGGCGGTGTCGAATTCATAGACGATACCGTTAATGGTCATCGTATCGCCGTCGGCCGGCGGGCCCGCTACCGGAAACTTGAACTGGGTGAATTTGCTGTAAAGCTCGTTTTGTTGCGCCACGCTGAAAGACGTCGTCTGTTTGGTTACCGCGTTGCCGCTGGAATCCAGTAGCGAGGACGGGTTCACGGCGATGGCTTTGGTGCCGTCTTCGTGGAACAGGATGGAGGCGGTGTTGGTGGTGCTTTGCGCGATACGGGTGTTGGTATAGCCGTCGTAATCAGCAAAATCGGTGTCAAATCCCTTGATCGTATTAACCAGGGCGGTAACGTCGCCGGATACCGTTGTGCTGGCGCTGATGTCAACCCCTCGAAGCGTGGCGGTATTGACAACGGAGGCGTTGCTATCGAATTCGTAGGTAATGCCATCGATGACGATGGTGGCGCCGTCGGCGGGGCGGGCGGTGAATTCCAGCTGACCCCAGGAATCGTAGACGTTGCCCGAGGTATCTTCCAGCGCCAGCGTGGAGGTTCCCGACGGCGGCTCCACCTCCAGGTCCCAGTTGTTGTTGACGGCGGTACGTTCGTAATCGAAACGGATGGTGTAGGAATTGCCCAGGCTATCGAAGAACTGGGCGTCGGTGTTGTAGGCATCTCCGGCCGTGGCGTCCGACGGCAGGTTGGCGCCGATGGAAATTTCCGAAGTCGCCGTGGCGGTGCCGCCAACCCGGCTCAGGTTCACGGTTTCCACGTAATCGTTGGAAATGATGTTCTGGTTGGCGATGGCCAGGTTGTCGTCGGCGGGAACTACTTTGCCCGTGGAATCCGTGGGCCAGCCCTGAAGGAAAAATCCGGCGGCGTTCACCAAGTAGCCTTCCTTGTCCTGGATGAAGGAACCGGCGCGGGTGTAAAGATATTCGTCGGCCGAAGTCGGCTCGCTGACCCGGTTGACAACGTAAAAACCGTTGCCGGATATAGCAATATCGGTGGTTGACGAAGACGCCTGCAACAGGCCCTGAACGTCGACATCGGCGCGCGGTTTCGATTGCACGCCACCGGCGGAGTAAAACGTGGTCGAGGCCTGTTTGGTGACCAGGGTCTGAAAATTAACCGAGGTGCCCTTGTAGCCGACTGTACTGACGTTGGTGATGTTGTCCGAAATGGCGCTCATCGCGCTCGATTGCGCGGTCAGTCCGGAGACGCCTGAAAATAATGCACCGTATAAACTCATTGTCTTTTCTCCTTCATTTTGGCGGCGGTGCCGCCAATATCGTGACTCTTTGTTTGGTTGTTTGGTTCGGTTTCTAAACCGTATTCTTTTTCCCGTTCACGATTATTGTTCTGTTTTTGCCGGCGTTTCCTTGACCGAAAGAACCTTGTCCAGCGGAACAAGGATGTCGCTCAGAAACAGGCTGACAGCGCCCTGTTCGGATCCGGCGCCGGTGACGTGGCCGAATATGGTCTGTTTGACGTCGATGACTTCTCCATCGCGGTCGTAGGCGTCGACCTGGAGACGATAGGCGCCATCCGGAAGGTCAATGCCGTTTTTGTCCACGCCGTCCCATTCGAATTCGTGGTAACCGCCTTCGCTCTCGCCGGCCTGGGTGAATACGGTCTTGCCGTCCTCATCCAGCACGGTAAGCGTGACTTTGGCGGCTTTCGAATCCAGGGTGTAGGTGGAAAGGGCATATCCATCCACCAGCGGCATGAGATCGCCGGCCACTTCGACCGTCGTGCCAAGATAGTTCACCAGATTGCTAACCTGGGCCTGCTGTTGAACTTCCAGCAGTTTTTCAAGGTTTGCATTTTGGTAAATCTGTTGTTCGACGCTTGCGAATTGAACCAGCTGCGATGTGAATTCGGTTGCATCCATCGGATCTAGCGGATCCTGATTTTGTAGCTGGGTGACAAGAAGCGTGAGGAATGCGTTGAGATCCTCATCCAGCTTGTCTTTGTAGCCCCCTGCCTTGGAGGTTGCATCAATGGCGGCAGTTTCCGCGCCGGTACCGATGATCATTGAATATTCTCCATCATGCCCGGATGTCGATACGATGGGTTTGCCCCTGCGCATTGGAGCTGTTGCCCGAAAGAAGGTCATCCAGCAAGGCGTCTTCCGGAGCTGCCTTCTGCAGTTCGTCCACATTATCGGCGGCCGCGGCTTGTTGGCTTTTCTGCTCTCCGGTTTCACCGCCGCGCAGGTTGAAATTCATGCTGCCCGGGTCCAGGTCCATGCCGGCGCTTTGCAGGGCGTTTTCAAGGTGGTGGGAATCCCGCTGTAATATGGTGAGGGTATCTTTGTTGTCGGCGGTGATGACTACAGACACGCGACCGTCCTTGGCTATTTCCATTTGGACTTCAATCCGTCCCATGGACGC